>OMVQ01000060.1 GCA_900314555.1 uncultured Eubacteriales bacterium
GCTTCATCTAGGAATTTATGCATTGACACAAATTCTTCCTTGTGTTGTATCAAGATTGTGAACTTGTTTCGCAATTACCTAAAATATATATTAATGTATAAATATTATTCTTAAATATTATTTTTTAAAATTATTCTTTAAATATTATTACTTAAATATTATTCATCATTTTCGTGTTTTACTAAGTTTGCCTGTACTCTTCTATATAATTCCTGTGCAGCATTATATCCCATCTTCTTCTGTCTGTGGTTAACTGCTGCTGATTCAACTATAATTGCAAGATTACGTCCCGGACGAATAGGAATCGAATGACATACAACCTTATTACCAAGGAATTCTGTGTACTGCTCCTCTAATCCAAGTCTGTCGTATTCTTTATCCTTATTCCAGTCCTCTAACTTAATAACCATATCAATGCCCTGTGTCTCTTTTACACTTTCCACACCAAACAATGTCTTTACATCTATGATTCCTATACCACGAAGCTCAATAAAATGTCTTGTAATATCCGGTGCTGTACCGATTAATGTCTCATCACTTACTTTTCTTATCTCTACGACATCATCAGTTACAAGTCTGTGTCCACGTTTAATAAGTTCAAGGGCTGCTTCACTCTTACCGATACCACTTTCACCCATTATGAGTACACCCTCACCATAAACGTCTACTAACACTCCATGTATCGATATACAAGGTGCAAGTTCTACATTTAACCATCTTATTATCTCTGCCATAAATGAAGATGTGGTCATATTAGTTACAAGAACAGGAACACCATATTTATTTCCTGCTTCTAATATATATTCATCAGGCTGTATACCCCTGCAGAAAATCATACATGGTATGTTAGAACTAAATATCTGGTCATATATATATTTCTTTCTTCCCTCATCTAATGTTGTCAGGTAAGTATTCTCAACATGTCCGATAACCTGGACTCTGTCAGTTGGGAAATGTTCAAAGAAGCCTGTCAACTGTAATGCAGGCCTGTTAATATCTGTCTGCTCAACTTTAATCTGACTTACATCTATATCAGGAGTAAGATTTTTAAGACCCATTTTTTCAATAATTTTGGATAAACTTACTGATTGCATATGCCTTCTCCTTTTCTTTCGCTCATAATATTACGCCATACACGAATTCGTGCTTCGCACTTCCTATCCTGCTGCCACAGGATATTCGCTTGCTAATGACACCATCATTCTCAACTCACGAATTCGTGCTTCGCACTTCCTATCCTGCTATCGCAGGATATTCGCTTGCTAATGACACGCCACTTTCAACTCACGAATTCGTGCTTCGCGCTCTCTATCCTGCTATCGGAGGATATTCGTTCGTTAATGACGCAAGAAAAACAAATGTCTGCTTCGCAGCCGCTTGTTTTTCTTTTGCTGTCATTATTATAGCATATCAATGGAAAAATTGATAGACTTTTTCGGCTGCTGCCTGGTTCATTGATGGAATTTTTTTAAGTTCTTCCACGCTTGCCTCTTTGATTGCCTCAAACGATTTGAATTCACGCATAAGTGCCTTTCTTCTTACATCGCCAATTCCCTCTATATCATCTAAAATAGAATGTATCTGTTTCTTACTTCTTAAATCTCTATGGAATGTTATTGCAAACCTATGTGCTTCGTCCTGTATACGTGTTATAAGTCTGAAGCCCTCACCTGATTTATTAATAGGTATCTCGATATTATTAAAATATAAGCCTCTTGTTCTGTGGTGGTCATCCTTAACCATACCGCAAACCGGAATATTAAGTCCTAATTCATCTAATACTTCTAAGGCAATATTTACCTGTCCTCGTCCACCATCCATCATAATAAGGTCCGGAAATCTCGTAAAACTTCCGTATTTTTCTTCCATATTATTCTCTTTTAATTCTTCGATTTCCTTAAGTCCATGTGTAAAACGTCTTGTCAGAACTTCTCTCATACTTGAGTAATCATCTGCACCCTTTACCCATTTTATCTTGAATTTTCTATAATCATTTTTACGTGGCTTGCCATCTTCATATACTATCATTGAGCCTACTGATTCAAAACCATTTATATTAGATATATCAAAAGCTTCTATTCTCTTAGTATATGCTATATCCAATAAATTATCTATTTCTGTTACAGCGCCTTTTGTTCTTCTTTCTTCACTCTTTATCTTATCCTTATCCTGTTCAAGAACAATTCTTGCATTTCTTGCAGCTAATTCCACAAGTTTTTCTTTCTCGCCTTTCTTAGGCTGCTTAATTACGACTTTCTGTCCACGTTTTACGGATAACCATTTTTCTATTACTTCCACGTCATCTATCTCTTCCTGAACTAATAATTCCTTAGGGATAAATGGTGAATTGCCATAATATTGCTTAACAAAATTAGTAAGTACATCTCTTCCTAATGCCTGTGGTGCAAGCTCCACATGAAAATGTTCTCTTCCAAGCACTTTACCATTTCTAATGAAGAATACCTGAACAACTGCATCATTGCCCTCCATCGCATATGCAATAATATCTCTGTCCATATCTTCATCAGTAGTTATCTTCTGCTTATTTGAAATAGCTTTCACACTATTTATCAGGTCTCTGTATGTTGCTGCTTCTTCGAATTCCATTTTCTCTGATGCACTATACATTTTCTCGGTAAGCATATTTAATACCTTAGTATAGTTGCCATTTAGAAAATCTACCACTTCTGAAATATTCTTCTTATATTTTTCCGATGAAATATATCCCATACATGGCGCATCACACCTTTTTATCTGATAATTAAGACAAGGTCTGCCAACACCTATATTCTCTGGAAGTACGCGCGAACACGTTCTTATCTTGTAAATCTTTGTAAGCAGTTCTATTGTATCCTTTACTGCCCCTGCACTTGTGTATGGCCCGAAATATTTAGCCTTATCCTTTTTCATATTTCTTGCCATCATAACTCTTGGATAATCCTCATTTACGGTAACACGAATAAATGGATAACCCTTGTCATCCATTAACATAGTATTATATTTCGGTCTGTATTCCTTAATCAGATTACATTCTAATATAAGCGCCTCTAATTCAGAATCGGTAACAATATATTCAAAACGGCTAATTCTCGAAACCATCTGTTCAATCTTAGCCGTTCTTGTCCTGCTTGTCTGAAAATATTGTCTTACCCTGTTCTTTAAGCTGATTGCTTTACCTACATAGATGATTTCATCTGTCTCATCATGCATCAGGTATACGCCGGGCGAACCCGGCAATTTCTTTAACTCTTCTTCAATACAAAACATTTTTATTCACTTTTCTCTTAATTATATTCTATAACTATTTTCATTAACTTAATTAATTTAATAAATATATTTTATTAGCATTTCTTAATTTATATCTTCACTTACTGCTTCGATAATATCTTCTGAACTCTCATCAGAACCATTAATTTCATTATAAATCTTCATAAATTCTTTACCTGTTATGGTCTCTTTCTCATATAAGAATTCAGCAATTTTATCAAGTGCGGCTCTGTTTTCACTTAAAAGTGTCTTAGCCTTTTCATAGCACTGTTTTAATAATTTCTTGACTTCTTCATCAACTTCTGCTGCTGTTACATCAGAACAATTTAATCTCGCACTTCCTGATAAATACTGATTCTCTACAGTCTCTAACGACATAAGTCCGAACTTGTCAGACATACCATACTGTGTAATCATCTCTCTTGCTATCTGTGTAGCCTTCTCCATATCATTTGAAGCTCCTGTTGTTACTGAATCAAATACAATCTCTTCAGCAGCACGTCCGCCTAATAATGTAACTATTCTTGCAATCAGTTCATCTTTAGACATAAGGTATTTCTCTTCTTCAGGCACCTGCATTACATAACCTAATGCACCCATTGTTCTTGGTATAATGGTTATCTTCTGTACAGGTTCTGAATGTTTCTCTAAAGCTGTTATAAGTGCATGACCAACTTCATGATATGCAACAGTCTTTTTCTCTTTCTCGCCTAAGATTCTGTCTTTCTTTTCTTTTCCGGCAATTACTACTTCAAGTGATTCAAGTAAATCTGCCTGTGAAATAGCTTTTCTTCCATGTTTTACAGCATTAATCGCTGCTTCATTAATCATATTTGCAAGGTCTGAACCAACTGCTCCTGATGTTGCAAGTGCTATTTCATCAAGATTAACTGTTTCATCCATAGACACATTCCTTGAATGTACCTTTAATACGTCTAATCTTCCCTTTAAATCAGGTTTATTAACTATAATTCTTCTATCAAAACGTCCCGGTCTTAACAATGCCTTATCAAGCACCTCCGGTCTGTTAGTTGCTGCTAATATGAACAATCCTTTAGATGTATCGAAACCGTCCATCTCTGATAATAACTGGTTAAGTGTCTGTTCTCTTTCATCATTTCCTCCGCCATATTTTGCATCTCTGCTCTTACCTATGGCATCAATCTCATCTATAAAAATGATACATGGAGCTGACTGTTGTGCCTGTTTAAATAAATCCCTTACCCTTGATGCTCCGACACCGACAAACATTTCCACAAAATCTGAACCTGATAATGAGAAAAATGGAACTTTTCCCTCACCTGCTACAGCCTTAGCAAGTAATGTCTTACCTGTTCCCGGTGGTCCTACTAGCAATGCACCTTTAGGGAGCTTTGCACCGATAGAAGCATATTTACCAGGATTATGAAGGAAATCAACTATCTCTGTAAGTGATTCCTTAGCTTCATCCTGTCCGGCAACATCCGCAAATGTTACTCCTGTCTCTTTCTCAACATATACTTTTGCATTAGATTTTCCAACACCCATCATACCTGAACCATTACTTACTTTTCTAAATAAAAGTCCCATAATGAAGTATATAAGTGCAAATGGCAATATCCATTCAAGTATAAATGTTAGTATGCTTGACTGTTTATCTGATACCTGACCCTTATATTCAACACCAGCTTTATTTAATTTAGGTAATAATTCCTCATCACCATTTATCTGTGTTGTGTAATATGTCATTTTGAAATATTCATCTTCCTGCTTCTTTGGTGTTATATAGATTTTACCATCATCAGAGAATATTACCTTTTTGACTTCTCCATCATCTACCATTTTAAGAAAATCATTATAATAGATTTCCTTAGATGTAGCATTTTCAAATATCTTTGACATAACAGTTGATGCAACTATTGTAATTAAAGCTGCGATAACAATAATAATTATGGTCTGGTTACGCTTTTTCTGCTTATTATTGTTATTATCATTTCGATTATTATTCGGACGGTTGTTGCCTCCGCCTCCATTCATTTGATTATTTTCCATAAATACCTCTTTATATTATATTTTCCAGACATCTGTTGAACATTAATATTCTTTTAAATGTCTGTCTTGTTATGAATAAATTTCTTGAATTTCCTACCTATTATAAAAGTAGTTTTTCCATAAATCAATAGTGTTATTTCTTATTTAATATTTTTTTAAGTTTTTTTTATTTTTATCTAGCATTTATTTATTGTGCGTTGTATAATTGATTTCGTGTTTTATTTTTTCGTGTGATTATATTAGGAGGAAAAATTAATGCCAGTAAAATATGTATTTGTAACAGGTGGAGTTGTATCCGGTTTAGGAAAAGGCATAACTGCCGCTTCTCTTGGACGTTTATTAAAAGCAAGAGGATATAAGGTAACAATGCAGAAATTCGATCCTTATATTAACATTGATCCCGGAACTATGAACCCTGTACAACATGGTGAAGTATTCGTAACTGATGACGGTGCGGAGACAGATTTAGACCTAGGTCATTATGAAAGATTTATAGATGAAAGCCTTACTAAAAATTCTAATGTAACAACCGGTAAAATATACTGGTCTGTTCTTCAGAAAGAACGTAGAGGTGACTTCGGTGGAGGAACTGTTCAGGTTATTCCACATATTACTAACGAGATAAAGAACAGATTTCACAGAAACTACTCTACTACTGAAACTGAAATTGCGATAATCGAAGTCGGTGGTACTGTCGGTGATATCGAAAGCCAGCCTTTCTTAGAAGCAATAAGACAGTTCCAGCATGATGTCGGACATGAGAATGCCATTTTAATTCATGTAACTCTTATTCCATATCTAAAAGCTTCAGGCGAGATGAAAACAAAGCCTACACAGGCAAGTGTTAAGGAATTACAGGGAATGGGTATACAGCCTGATATAATTGTATGTCGTTCTGAACACCCTCTTGACAAAGGCATTAAAGACAAAATTGCTTTATTCTGTAATGTTCCAACATCTCATGTATTACAGAATCTTGATGTTGAATCTCTGTATGAAGCACCTTTGGCAATGGAGAAAGAACATCTTGCGGAAGTTGCATGCCAGTGTCTTGAATTAGAAAACCGTACACCTGACCTTAAAGAATGGGAGGATATGGTTAAAGCAAGCAAGAATCTTACTAAAGAGGTAAATATTGCTTTAGTCGGCAAATATATATCCCTGCATGATGCATATATAAGTGTTGTGGAATCTTTAAAACACGCCGGTATAGCTAATAGTGCTTCTGTTAATATCAAATGGGTTGACTCAGAGACTGTAACTGCTGAAAATGTCGGTGAAATCTTATCTGACGTAACAGGTATACTTGTTCCGGGTGGTTTTGGTGACAGAGGAATTGAGGGTAAGATTCAGGCAATCAGATACGCCCGCGAGAATAATATTCCTTTCCTTGGTTTATGCCTCGGTATGCAGTTATCAATCGTTGAATTTGCAAGAGACGTATTAGGCTATGAAGATGCCCACAGTGTGGAATTAAATCCACAGACTACTCATCCTGTTATCCATCTTATGCCTGACCAGGACGGCGTTGAGGATATCGGTGGAACATTAAGACTTGGTTCTTATCCTTGCGTACTTGATAAGACATCAAAAGCTTATGCATTATATAAAGAAGAAACTATTCATGAGAGACACAGACATCGTTATGAAGTTAATAATGATTACAGACAGGTTCTTACAGAAAATGGTATGAAGTTATCAGGTATCTCTCCTGACGGAAGAATTGTTGAAATGATTGAATTAGAAAATCATCCTTGGTTCATTGGTACTCAGGCACACCCTGAACTTAAATCAAGACCTAACAGACCTCACCCACTTTTCTTAGGATTTGTAAAAGCTTCTATCGATGCCCAATAATAAAGGACAGAGATTTATTTATGAAAGATTTACTTAATAAGATTAAAAATTATATATACGAAAACAGACAGTTTATAACTGCAAGTATCTTATCGGCAATTGCATTAATAGTTATAATAATTGCCATTTCTTTTCTAAAAGGAAATAAGAAGACTAATACAGCCTCAGGCGGTGAATTTTATTCAGATTATGAAACTACTTCACCCGATGAAACCCAGTCAGATAAGACAACTGAATCGTCTGATAACGAATCGGTTTCAGGCGAAACAACAGGACTATCTGATTTAGATTTTACATTGCCTGGAGATGAGACATCAGAAACTGAGACAACTATGACTTCTGATAAATACCCTTATTTAGTTAAGGTTAATCGTGTATTAAACTGTGTAACTGTATATACTAAAGATTCAAACGGAGAATTTACGGTTCCTTATAAAGCAATGGCTTGTTCAACCGGAAAATATATTAACAATACTCCACTTGGAACATTTAAGGTATCATCACGTTATACATGGAGATTAATGGTCGATGGAACTCATTCACAATATGCCACAAGATTCTATGGTGGAATATTGTTCCATTCAGTTCCTTGCTATTCTCCACATAAAAACCAATTAGAATATGAAGAATTTAACAAATTAGGTTCTCCTGCTTCTCTTGGTTGTGTAAGATTAAATGTGCAGGATGCCAAATGGATATATGATAACTGTCCATATGGCACAACCGTTATAGTCTATGATGACGAGACATCACCTGGCCCACTTGGTAAACCATCAGTTATTAAGATACCAGAGGACAGTCCATACAGAGGCTGGGACCCAACAGATCCCGATCCATCTAATCCATGGAATAACTGTTCTCCAAGCATAGAAGCTGGCGATATGACTATTGCAGCTAATTCAGGTGTAAACCTCTTAAATATGATTAAAGCCAAAGATACCTGTGGAAATGATGTAACCTCTACAGTTAAAATATCCGGCGACTATAATCTTAATGTACCAGGTTCATATCAGGTCACATTCAATGTAACAGACCTATTAGGAAGAAGTGCAACTAAGTCAATCATCTTAACAGTAACAGGTTCTAACAATAATAGTTCAGGTGGCAGCACTAATAATTCAGGTTCTAACAACAACCAGAATAGCAGTACCAATCCTACTTCAACTACTGCTAAGCCAACAAAACCTAGTGTTAAACCAGCTGAAACTCCAACTAAGCCTACACAGTCAACTACTGAATCGTCTTCTTCTGAGACTCCTTCTCCTGAAGAGACTACAGAACCAATTACTGATACAACTCCTGAGAATTCAGGTATATAATATTGAAATATAAGTTGTAAGATATTTTATTACAATATAAAAGGACTATCCATATAGCAGGATAGTCCTTTTCTGATATCTAACTCAGCCTTTGCACATACTAAATAAAATTAAATCATCTGCATTAAGTAAATTTGCATATATAAATATCGAAACATTTGTAAGAATTGCTAATTTGTAGATATCTTTTTTCGGCTCTTTTGATTATTTGAGTTCATTCAATGCCACACACTTAAACCGATGTGTCCGTTTATGCCACACACTTGATTTATGACGTATCGTGTGAGAGTTAATGCCGTCAGATGCAAAAGGACGGTGCTGCAAATCACCGTTCAAGCGAAGCGCGTTTGATTAGCTGCACCGTAATAACCTCTGCAGATGACGGCATTTACTCTCACTAGATTAAGGAATCATGAAAGTGTGTGTCATAGACGGACATCTCGGCTTAAGTGTATGTCTGTTGAATGTACACAAAATATGAGCCGAAAAATAATATCTTACAAATTTACGCAATTCTTACAAGGTATTTCGATATTTATATCTGTCAAATTCGCTTTAACAGATGATATACACTACGTTAGTATGTGCTAAGTCTGAGTTATCTATATTTAGGATTATACGTAATAAAATATATCTTACAACTGATATTTCAATTTTTCTAATGCTGTATATGTCTCATCAGCTATCTGTGCTCCGTAGATTGTAAGCTGCACACATATATCCGCAATATTAAATGGTGTAACAATCGCATCCATTGATATCATAATATCGTCACCATCAAGCACTATTTTGCCCCATCTATATCTCTGGTTCATCTTATTAAGCAGGAAGAATAAATTACCTGTCTTATCCTGTTCTTCAACTTTATAGAAATTATAAAATCTTACTGATACGGAATTAGTCTTATCTTCAGTCAGAAATAATACAGTAGTTGTAATCTTTGTTTCATGTAACTGCTGCATCATTATTACGCCTTCCTTATCATCTCCATGTACAGAATGTTTAATTCCTTTCTTATCAAGCTGTAAACTTAACGCTTCTGCTAAAATACTCATTTAAGTGTTCCTCTCTCTCTTATGTTTTATTATTAGATTCAATATTATATAAGCATCTATTGCCTGCATATCTAAAAGATTGCCTGTTTCGCAAGACTGTCGGCCAAATCATTATATACATCATTTGAATGACCTTTTACTTTGACAAAACTGATTTTTACTTCTTTACTAATTTTATCATAAAATTCTTTATATGCAATCGTTCCCTGCTTATTTGTTTTCCAATAGCCTAGGCACCAGCTTGCTATTCCCTCATAATCGTGGTAAATCACAAGCTTCTTAACTTTATTATCTAAGGCATATTGCATAGCTGCTTCTGCACCTTTAATCTCACCTGCTACATTTCTCATCTCTGCTAATTCTTTATTCTCAACTTTCTGTGAGAAATGCTTTTCACTTCCATTATGAAACATCACGACTCCATATGAAAATTCCTTTGTCACATTGTTATAACTTCCATCTACATATGCAACAGCAGTATATTCATCAGTCACAGGTCTGCCTGCCTCATCTATGCTTATTCCTGTATTAACTTTGTTATTAAGAAAATCAGCAGCATCTTTAGGACTTAAAAAGCTTTTATATTTAGCTCCTTTGTATCCCTCTACCTGCCTCTTACAATCGTCCCAGTTAAGATATATTCCTGGTGTTCTGCCTACTCTTACGGCATAATATTTCTGTTGTGCAGCCATACTATTCCTCATTTCTGAGCGACTTGTCGCGAAGAGGCGATAAGAAATTCGCCCAGGCGATTTCTCATCTGCCATAAAAGCTATTTGCTTTCGCTCTGAAACAAATAGCCGTACTATCACCTATCATCATTATTTCAAGTACGCAATATATCTATGCTATTATACACATCAAGTGTTCCATATCCCCATTCTCTGTTAGGATATGATAACGTCGGCTTTCTGCTCGCACCTCTTATAAGATAATTCTTAATCTCTATTGTGTTCATATTAACTCTGTTGCCTCTTAATATGCCCAACTCCATAAACTGTGCCATAACGCCTGCTGTTATTCCTGCCGAGATACTCGTTCCAGATAATCTGATATATGAATTATTCAATGTCGGTGCAAGGATATTAACTCCAGGTGCAACAAATGTAGGTTTCATCATTGTGCCTATCGCATATCCTCTTCCTGAATTAATATAAAGTCCTGCTGTAGAATGATTATATGCTCCAACAGATATCGGTATAAATGAATCTGACGGACTCGTTAACGTGGTAAATGGATCAGGTTTCAGAAAATATACATCATCTCCGACGAATTCCGTAATAGGAAGCCATATATTAAATGTACCCGAAATTACCAGTTCACCATATACACGTATGGTCCAGACTCCTTCTGTCGGGGCTTCTAATCGTATCTGTATTAATTCTTCTCCGCTCATTCTCTCTACCAGTTCATATTTTACATAGATAACTGTACGTTCTAAAAATAACCTGAATACCTGTTCCTGTCCCGAAACCGCCTGAACTCTTTTCACTCTTTCGCCTGTCGGAGAAATAATTTCAACCTCGAAAATGTCCGGGGATCTTCCCCACAATTCTATCGTAAATCCCGAAACATTTGCACCGACTCGTATCTGCACATCTTCAAATGCATCTACTTCCGTAATATTGCCACTGAAATGGTGTCTGCTATTTCCTTCATTTCCTATGGGACATACAACACCAACTCCGGTTCTTATTGCATAACTGTTTAAAAATGTACCAAGTGTACTTATGCCACTATGACCACCCTGATTAGTTCCAAGTGGTGCGCATATTATAACGGGCTTGTTATATCTGTCTGCCATACGGCTTATATATACGACAGCATTTATAATATCATTTTCCTGATATGCTTTAGCACCCTCTCTTATAAAATAATAATCTTTCAGATATTGTTTAGCCTGCTTTAGCTTTACTACTACAATATCTGCCTGAGGTGCAGGGCTTGCGAATCCCTGTTCTAAATTAATATTTCCTGCTGCAATTCCCGCCATAAATGTTCCATGTATGCTATCATTTGCCAGATTATTAAGAATCTCCGAATCAGGATTAGACAATTCTTCATTGATTAATTCTCTCGTAATCTGACTTCCATATACTAAACCTTCCGGAGGAGGAAGCGACTGATCCTCCTGATTCCACGCACTTAATATTCTGGTATCACCATTCGAAAATCTGAATGCACTATGGTACGCATCAATTCCATCATCTATAATTCCTATTATTATTCCATTTCCTTTTAATTGAAGTCCCGGAATATTCTGAAGTCTTGATGCCCCTGTACTTTCTATTGCAACACCATCCATCAGGCCATATAATTTAGGAATCTCATCATAATCATAGGTAGACAATCCACTTCCGATTATCTCATTTATTGATTTATACACAAATACAATCTGTATTCCCGGATAAATGAAACATTTTCCATCAAGGTTATTTCTTATATATTCTTCAACATCAGGAACTGCTTCTTCTATAAAATCCACATAAGTTTCTGATATAATATTCTGTCGGCAATCCATTATTCACCCACATACACATATTCTATAAATTCTATGCAGGTATAGACATATCTATTCCTCAGCCTGTTTACTTTCTATCTGTGGTCTGTCAGTTCCACGCATTTCAATACGTGGTCCACCTGTTTTCTCAATATATTCTTTTGTAATCGTTACCTTTCCGATATTATCATCTTTAGGTATCTCATACATAATGTCAAGCATATATTCTTCAATTATAGACCTTAAGGCTCTCGCACCTGTCTTTTTCTCGATTGCTTTCTTAGCAATTGCCAATATCGCATCATCATCAAATTCTAAGTCTACTTCGTCAAGCTCTAATAATTTCTTATACTGCTTTAATATTGCATTCTTAGGCTCTTTAAGAACCTTTGCAAGCATCTCTTCTGTAAGTCCGTCTAAAGTAAATATGATAGGCATTCTTCCTAAGAATTCAGGAATCATTCCATATGTCTTTAAATCTTCAATTGTTACCTGTCTTATTATATCATTTACATCATCATATTTATCTTTTAAATCAGCTATAAAACCGATAGATGCCTGCTCATTTAATCTTTCTTTGATTATATCCTCTAAGTCAGGAAATGCTCCGCCACAGATGAATAAGATATTTTTCGTATTAATTGTAGCTAACGGAACCATAGCATTCTTACTATTAGCACCTACAGGAACTTCTACTTCGCTTCCCTCAAGTAACTTCAATAATCCCTGCTGTACGCTTTCTCCACTTACATCTCTTGTTGATGCATTTCTCTTCTTAGCTATCTTATCTATTTCATCAATAAATATTATTCCTGTTTCAGCTCTGTCTACATCATTATCTGCTGTAGCAAGTAATTTAGAAACTACACTTTCGATATCATCACCGATATATCCGGCTTCTGTAAGTGATGTAGCATCTGCTATCGCAAGAGGCACATCTAATAATTTAGCAAGAGTTTTTACAAGGTATGTCTTACCTGAACCTGTTGGTCCAATCATAAGCATATTAGATTTCTCTATCTCCACACCATCTGTAACATCTGCTCCTACTCTCTTGTAATGATTATATACTCCGACAGAAATGACTTTCTTAGCATATTCCTGTCCAACTACATACTCATCAAGCATTGCCTTAATCTTATGTGGTGCAGGTATCTTCTTAATATCGAAACCAATGTCTTTCTTCTCACCTGGTTTTCTCTTCTTAAGTTTCTTCTGTCCTCTGAAATCTCCCTGAAGATCTGCCAGATTCACAAAACGTATATTAGGTAATCTTCCCTCTATATTATTGAGTCCGTTTCTATCCTGACCTTTATCTTCTTTCTCTTTATCCTCTCCATCATTGACAACCTCTGTATTTTCAGAAGTCGCATTTTCATTATCCTCTGCATTTGAAGCCGCATTTGAAACTGTGTTTGAACTTTCTTTTGTACTATTTGTGCTTCTGCCTGAATTATTGGAATTACCAAATAATAATGAGTTAAGTGCCGCATCATTTAAGTCCATTCCACTATTCAAGCCATTATGTTCTATCGCATCAAATGTTCTTTGCATACAATCAGGACAGATGGTAATTCCACCCGGCATAGTAACCTGTTTGCCTGTCTTACTCTCTGGCCTTCTGCATACAAAACATATTTTTTCGTATTCATCATCATTTATATTCTGATTATTATCTGTCATGTTGTTCTCCATTCCGCAGACGTTTACGTCGGAGGAAGCGCGGGCTGAATATTAAATTCAGCCCTGCGATAAAAGCTAAATGTGGCGCCTGCAACACATTTAGCTGTGTGAAAAATAAGTGCATCAGCATTATTTTTCACACTAATCTCCATTCCGTTTATTTCCTATAGCAATATTTAGGTAATCCATTTTCTATTGGTGTTAAACTCTCACCCTGAATCAATGGAAGTACATAATCTATAAAGCCCTGTAAAATGTCGGTACCATCTTCACTTATCCATTCTCTTGGCACAACTTTTTCCTGATTACATACTTCTGAACAATCAACTGTCTCATATACTATTGAATATTCTTCTGTATCTTCTCTCTTCATGGCAATCATCTTGCCTGTTTCACCATTAAGCCCTGCCTTTACACCATTTCTGCCTGCCATAATAGCTTCTTCTATATCTGTCATTGAAGCTAATGCAGCCTTACAGCGCTGGTTTACATTTAATTCTACAGAACGTACTTTAACGCCTAATTCTTCTTTTATAACATTTTCAAGATATTTTCCACAACCTGTAAGCATCTTATGTCCAAATGTATCAACTCCGGCTTCAGATGAATATTCACATATGAATGTACCCTCTGAATCTTTAATTCCCTCTGATACACACACGATAACATTGTGCTTCTTATTTAATTCTGCCTTGACTCTTTGTACAAATTCTTTTACATCAAATGCTACTTCCGGTAAATATATTAAAACAGGATTATCACCTTTATATTTTCTGGCAAGCACACTCGCTGCTGTTATCCAGCCTGCATGTCTTCCCATTAATTCAACAATCGTAACTGAATGTGTATCGTACACATTTGCGTCCATAACAATATCTCTTACGGTTGTGGCAACATATTTTGCAGCACTTCCATATCCAGGTGAATGGTCTGTCTTAGTCAAATCATTATCAATTGTCTTAGGAACACCGATTATTCTTACAGGACTGTTTGTCATTTTAGCATATACAGACAATTTATGAACTGTATCCATAGAATCATTTCCACCGATATAGATGAAATACTTTATATTAAGCTTATCAAATTTCTCAAATATAATTCGGTAAATAGAATCTTCCATAGATTCAGGAAGCTTATATCTGCATGAACCTAAATATGCAGCAGGTGTATGTTTTAACAACTCTATTTCATCTTCTGAAACTTCACCTACAATATCTATTACCTTGCCCTCTATAAAGCCCTCAATTCCATTAATCATTCCATAGATTTTACCTATCTTATCATCATTATCACAAGCCTCTTTAATTACTCCATATAAACTTGCATTAATAACTGTTGTTGGTCCTCCACTCTGTCCTACTGCAATATTTACTAAACTCATAATAATCCTTTCCTTTCACTTAATCTAATATGTATATTCCATAATCGTCTAACAGATTCAAATCATATAATTTTATGTACTCTTTATCCCTGTCATCAATTACCCTGACTACCGGTCTGAATGGCATACCTTTGTTCTGTCTGCTGACAATTCCATGCGTACCATCAGATAGATGTACTACCACGCCATTAGGGTAAACAGCTATATTTAACATAAATTTCTTAAATACTTCTTCGTCATATTTAATTCCTACGTCCTGTTTTATAATGCTGTAGGCTTTAAAATTAGACATACTTTTACGATAACACCTTTCCGCCGTAAGTGCATCATATACGTCTGAAACTGCAACTATTCTCGCTAATTTGCTTATCTGGTCACCATATAAACCATATGGATAACCCGAACCATCTAACCTTTCGTGATGCTGCAAAGCAATTTTTCTCGCTTCCTCACTCATATTGGTTCGCTCTAATAATATTTCATATCCTAACAGTGAATGTTCTTTCATATTATCAAATTCATCATCTGATAATTTACCGTCTTTAAGAAGTATATCTGAACTGATAAGCACTTTTCCTATATCATGGAATAATGCACCCTCTGCTAAACTTCTTAATTCACTTTCAGATAAATTCATTCTTCTTCCTGTTAATACTGAAAAAACTGCCGTATTGACAGAGTGTATCAAGGTAGCATCATCTTTCACTCCTATATCTGCCATACTGACAATTACGTCATCTTTCTCGAATAAATCACTTAGTATTGAAACTACCATCTCATCAATTATACTGTCACTTAAATTCCCCTGATTCTTTATTGTATTGAAACAGTTATTCAATATGCGCTTACATTTCTCTCTGGTTTCATAATGTATTGCATCTAAAACCTCTATGTCAACTGATATATCATCTTTAACATATACAGAAAATATTCCATATTTTTCCAATTTGTCAACATAATCTTTAAGTTTATCCATACCTTTCGCAAGTATCAGGTTTCCATCATGATAAATAGATTTTGCAAGTATCATATTGTCTGTTAGTTGATCTAGTTGTACTCTGCGCATACTTTTTCTCCCTAATTTTACCGCTAGACTTTATAAATCTTTATAATTTAAAATCTGGTATATAAATTAAACCATATATAGATAAGTATAGCAAAAAAGCACATATTAATCTAGTAGAAAATAGATATTTATGCAAAAACAGACCGGGCTTTAAATCGCCCGGTCTGTAAATTACTGTTAATAATAATAGTAAATCTGATTATTTCATCTCTTCGCCTAAAGTAACCTTTACTTCTTTTTCTTTGTATTCATTACCTTTAGCATACTGGATTGTAAGTGTTACTTCGGTTCCTTTTTCGTAATATTCAAGTTTACTCTGTAAATCTTCCATTGATGAAACTGTTTCACCATTTATTTTAGTTATTACATTTGACTTTTCAATACCTGCTTTATCAGCAGCTCCACCCTCCATTACTTCGATAACATATACACCTGTCGGTACACTGTATGTCTCTGAAAGAGTACTTGTTACATCTCTGCCATAAATGTTAAGATAACCTTTTTTATCTGAATCCACCTTAGTAAGTGTCTCTTTATTCATAAGGTCTTCAATTACATCTTTTACTGATGAAACTGGAATTGCAAAGCCCATTCCTTCTACCGAAGATGATGAATATTTAGCTGCATTGATACCAATTACTTCACCTTTTGAATTAAGTAATGCACCACCACTGTTACCAGGGTTAATAGCTGCATTTGTCTGGATTAATTTCATTGTTCTGTTCTCATACTGAACTTCTCTGTTTAAAGCACTTACAACGCCTGTTGTAACTGATTGTCCATATCCTAATGCATTACCGATTGCAATTGTTCCCTCGCCTACTTCTAATTCATCTGAATCTCCAAGAGTTGCTACTTTTATCTGCTCTAATGTAGACTTCTTAATATCTGATAATTTAACTGCCACAACTGCAAGGTCTTTCTCTGAATCTGTTCCCTTTATAGCGGCATCAACTGTTTCATCGTCTATAAACTGTATCTGTAAGCTGTCTGCACCCTCAACAACGTGGTTATTAGTAACAATCAATAACTCTGTATCATTCTGACCGATGATTATGCCTGAACCTGCACCTGTCTGCTCTTCATACTGATTATTATTACTATTACCATTTCCGAAGTAATAATCATATAAGCTTCCACTGTAACCTGACTGTACAAGCTGTGTACTTGTTATAGCTACAACTGATGGCATTACATTCTTAACTACATCCGAAACATCTGTTATCACTGTTTCTCCGCTGCTTGCTGTAGTAGTCTTGTCTGCAGCAGTCTGTAATGTTGTTCCACCTTCTGAACCGGTTATTCCTGTATTGCCTGCACCTACTGAAGTACTTGGTATAACAACTGCTTCTTTTGAATTATTCTTAAATATTCCTAATGAATCACCTGTGAAATACATCGTTCCTGTGGCTACAACACCAAATGCTGCTGCACATACAACTAATCTTACTGTCTTAAATACAATTCCATGTTCTTTTCCTGCTTTAGATTTCTTCTTAGCCTCTTTCTTCTCAAGCTTAGCTGCTGCTTTTCTTCTCTTCGCTTCGAACTTACTCTTCTCTTTCTCAACCTGCTGTCTTGCTTTCATTGTCTCTGTATCTTCTGATGTTCTGTCAACCATAACAAAATTTGTACTCTGGCTATCATTACCTGTTATATCTGAAAAGTTTTCTGAAGATGTATCTGAAGCATTACTGTCATTCTCATTAGAGATACTACTGAAGAAATTATTATTTGTATCATTACCTGTAGTAGTATTCACTTCATTTGCTCCACTCACTGAAGTCTCCTCTGATGTGTTATTCTCATTATTGAAATCGAATTCGTTAGTCATGTTATTTCCTCCATTCTATAAATCAGTATGTAAAGTACAAACTTTTATGTTTATACTGACTATCTTTCTGTTGATAGGAGTATAATAACAATGTTTTGTGTCATTTCTGTGTTTAAGTAGTGAAAAATATTTGTTTATATTAATTCAATGAATTATCCTGATACATAAAATAAACAACATAATTTTTATAAGCATATTTAATATAAACCTGGCTATCTACATAATACACTACTATCTTGTCATCATCATAAGTTTCCATTTCAATATATTTTTCACTTTCCTGCATTTCGCTTTCCTTAATAGGTTTAGCATATATCATTTCATTATATGTATTTATGAATTCAGCTTTATCAATATTTTCTAAACCATTTATCTGAAATTTGTAAACATTCTTTTCTGTCTCTGTCGGCAATGATTTCTTACAATATAACTCTTTGTCCTTTAAATATTCATATATATCAGTCTTATCCTTTATTTTATATGATATATTATCTAATGTCATTTTATCATCTGACTTGATAACCATTTCATATTTGAGAATTCTAGTTTCTTTATCATTATATATTTTAACCTTGTATACATTAGAACTTGTATAAAACAATCGTTCTATGATATTTTCCTTATGCTTCTCTATTCGCAATTTGTTAAGATTATCGATTATCTCTGTGATAGTTTCCTTATTTACAATTTCGCTTGTTTTATTATGATATTTAATCTCTATATATTCTACTTCATCGGAATTAATATTTATCTGTCTGCTTTCCGGTTTGTTAAAGACTTTATATAATATTATTGATAAACCGATTACGCATACTATTATAAGACTTAAGATAATTATTTTATGTTTTTTCTTCATATAGATTCTCCTTTGTATCTAGTGTTTGTCTCTATTCCGGTGAATATTCCACACCATTTATGGTTACACTTTTAATTTCATTTATATTAATGAATTTCTTAGCAAAATATATTTCATATGAATCTGAATCATCAAGTTGCCAGTTATTTCCATACTGTACAAAATCTTTCATCTTAATTTTCTTACCATTCTCCATTGTTATATATGAGTTTTTCTTAAACAGATTTGATTCTTTATCACTCCATCTTTCTCTGCTTCTGATTCCTAATGGTGATATGTAAAATTCTAAAATTGTATTATCTTCTGTAACATTTATTGATATACTGTTATCTGACTGTGGCAATTTAATTCTGCCATAGTATGGTAATGCATTCTCATCTTCTTCTATCTCTATCCCCTCATCTTCCTTTCTAAGATTTTCCGCTGATTTTATTCTATCATTTGTCTGAATCAGGAATTCATTCTCCATTTCACTTACATCTAACGCACCATATATTATGACTTCATTATCACTTATTCGAGACACCTGATAACTTTTAAATGGTAATTTTTTGTATTTGTGATTAAATATATCTTTTGGAACAAATCCATCAAGAAATTCAATTGAATAATTATTATTTACCATTACATAATATAAACTCTCCAATGTAAGATCAGCATTTAATTCTGACAAATTTACTGTATCACTTTTAACATTCATCTTATATGCACCTATTCCTGTCCTGCTATCAAAGATAAGTTCATCAAGTGAGAATTTAAAATCTCTTAATTCTAATGCTCCTACATCCTTTACTACCAATGTATTTAAGTATTCCTTTATATCTTTATCTTCATCCTTGAAAATCATATTAATGATATCTTCATACTGTTCATTGTCTTCTTCATTTTTCTTATGTGACTTATCTGATTTGCTGCACGCAACGATGCTAATTGCTATTATTAATAAAAGCTGTAATATAATTATTTTCTTAATTTTCATGTGTAATTCTTCCTCTCTACCACAATTTTCTACATAAATATTTATTATTTTACTACATTTTATCCCTTTATAACAATTGGTTTCCGTTGGTTTTATAAATAAATTTTAATAATTTTCTGATAAATTTTGCTATTTTCGTTGGTTTTCGTTGGTTTTCGTTAGTTTTATCCGTTTTTATATATGATTTACTTGAGTTATATAAATAAAATGACAATTATATATAAATAGAGCATATCACTTTTATGACTGAACTTCTTTAATTCATATCATAAAAGATTGATATGCTCCATATTTTATACTTAATTAAATTATTGTACCAATTATAGTATTTTTATATTATTCCTCAGAATTGTCACCCTGGGTCATATTATCAGTATCTACCTCACCACCATCTGTCTCTGGTTCGATATCCTCATCTAATTTGACTGTTGGGATTCCTGTGTAATTAATCAGATAATCACTAATTGTCTGTACTGTTTCACTTGGCTGGTAATTATCTTCGCCAAATAAGAATTTATGTAATTTTGATACATTATATTCAAGTCCCTGTGCTACAACCATACTTGCTCCATTGATTGTAGGAGTATCACATGTGAATGGGAAGCCTGTATTTTCTGATAATGTAAATTTAAGTAGTGTTGGTATTAAGTCCATTACTTCGTCTAATGATAAGCTTGTTGTAATTATCTTCTCATCTGCTGTGTTGTAATGAAGAATACTGTCTGCAATCTGAAGTACCTGTCCGACTCCTGCATCTTTAGCTTTCTCTACAACTTTCTTAATTACAGAACGCTGACGGGCTGTTCTACCCATATCATAATAATATTTCTGTCCGTCCTCATCATAGAAAGTAACATATCTGATACGGCAATATGCTGTAGCCTGTAATCCTGATAAATGTACCTGACCTGAATGAGTAAGGTCCGGTGCATCAAGACCTGTGATAAGTCTTGTCTCTGTAAGATATCCATTTACATAATTCATTTCATCATCTGTAAGTGTAACATCAATTCCGCCTAACGCATCTATAATCTTTGTAAGACCTGTAAAGTTAACAACCGCATAATCTGTGATATTCAAGTCAAGATTTGTATTAAGCATATTGATTGCGCATTCAGGGCCACCCTTAAAGAACGCTGCATTTGCTTTAGTATAGCTTACATCACCATCTTTATCTACTATCTTAAGCATTGTATCTCTGTATACAGATGCCATCTTCACTTCTCCGGTCTTATTATTGATACTTACAATAATAATTGTATCACTATGTGTAGAATCATCAAATTCGCTGCCTCTTGAATCGATACCGAATAATGCAATGTTTCTGTAGGTTTCTACATTACCATTAAGTCCCTCATTCTGGTTAATATTCTCTTTATTATAATCTGTATCCTGTACATTCTGCTCATAATCATCTTTAGTAGTATAATTAATCAATGAACGCACAAGTGGGTTCTTTGAACAAGCTGCAATAAAACCATTCTTATCTACTTTATACCATACGAAAAAGACAGTTACAAATAAATATAAAAATATAACTATTGATTCAAATACTAATAATGCAATTTTCCATTTCGGAGTCTTAGTTTCATTAATTGTTTCCATATCACTGTACCTTTCACTAAATTTTTCTAATAAGCATTTTTATTTACGAAGCCTTTAAATATCGTCATAAACATTATCTTTATGTCAAAACCAAATGTCCAGTTCTCAATATAATATAAATCGTATTCGATTCTCTTCTTGATTGAAGTATCTCCACGATATCCATTGACCTGTGCCCATCCTGTAAGTCCCGGTCTTACCTGATGTTTAACCATATATCTTGGAATCTCTTCCTTAAACTTCTCTACAAAATATGGTCTCTCCGGTCTTGGACCTACAATACTCATCTCACCTTTAAATATATTAAACAACTGTGGCAATTCATCAAGACTTGTCCTTCTCAAAAACTTACCAACTTTAGTTACTCTCGGATCATCTTTAACAGTCCATGCTTTCTTCTCTTCTTTCTCGTCCTGAACCCTCATAGAGCGGAATTTATACATCATAAAAGGTTCATTTCTTAGACCAACTCTCTCCTGTTTGAAAATAAGTGGTCCTTTTGAAGTAAATTTAACAGCACATGCTATAATAAGTAATAATGGTGATAATACAATAATTCCAATACCCGAACATACTATATCAAATACTCTCTTTAACAACGCATTAAATGTATTTGACAAAGGTACATATCTTATATTGATAACCGGAAGTCCCATAAGATCTTCTGTATAAGGTCTTGATGGAATAATGTTGTTATAATCCGGTACAAACTGTGTATGAACACCTGATTTTTCACACAGGTTAACTAATTTAGCTAACTTGCTATATTCATTAAGCCCAAGTGTAATAGCTATTTCATCTAAATCATTTTCTGCTAAAAGTTCTAACAGAGTATCAGTCTTACCTATAACTTTAACTCCATTATAATTAGTTCCTATCTCCACATTGTCATCAAGAATACCCTTCACTTCGTATCCCCACTGTGGAAATGCTTTAATTCTGTCAATATATGATTCTGCCGCACGACTGTATCCTACTAACAGAATATGTTTCTTATTAAACCCGCTCTTTCGCATCATATGAAGCAGGAATCTTATAAATGACCTGACTAATACTTCCATCAGCATATTAATCACAAAGAATATGAATAACATCTCTCGTGAGAAATAATGTTGCCGCATAATATATAACACTGTAAGAACTATCATCAGACCTAATACATTAGCCTTTAGTATATTACCGAATTCCATTCTTCTACCCTGTACACGTTTAGAAGTATACAAATGAAAAGCTAAGTATAATAACATATATAAAGGAACAATGAACCACGATGCCCTCATATAAGTGTCGAATGAGAGTCTGCCCGATTCATGTTCAAATATTGGTGTTTTGAATTTCAGATACCACGATGCAAGATATGATGACTCTACTACGAGTAAATCTATTATTACGTGTAATCTGTTAAAATATTTCTGGTTATCTCTTATCACAGTAAGTCTCCTAATCAATTTACATACAATTATGGAGTTTTTTCTGATTTATACAGTCCAAACTACGTTTACTTATAATACTACATCATTTTTAAAATATCAATTATAAAAATATTATATTTACATTATTTTTACATATGTCTTTTTATTACTTTATATATTTACATTACTTTTATATTTAATTCAATTCTACATATGTCTTTTCACATAATCGAAAACATATTCGAATGTATTTGCTATAAGTTCAAGTTCAATTCTAATATAATTATTCAGATATTCAGGTTTATAACCTACTTTTTTCAACTTATAGGTCTTTCTGATTCCCTCTTTTATTCCTTCTTTATAGTCTTTTGCAAAGCCGATTTTCTTAAAGAACATATACTTAATAAGTAACCCCAGAATAATAAATGGACTGTTTATTATAAGCTGGAGGACAGGCATATTCTTATATAATAGAAATATATTATTTCTTGCTGCAAGTTTAACCTTGAATGAATTATATTTAGAACCGCTTGTTGCACTTCCGATATGATAAACTATTGCTTTAGGACAATATACATTTCTGTAACCATTGATTCTTGCACGATAGCCGACATCTATATCCTCCATATAAGCAAAATGCATTTCATCAAATATGCCTATTTTATCAAATATGCTTCTTCTATATAATGCAGCTCCTGCGCACGCAGTAAATACATCACACTCTTTAGTATATCCTTTACTGCTTTGTCCTACACCTCTCTGGTACTGCCAGCCAAGAATGGTATAACCATCGCCTGCATCATCTATAAGGCTTCTGTCGTGGTAACTAATCATTTTACTGCTTACTGAGAATATGTCATCTGATTTTTCTATAGTCTTAACTATTTCTGTCAGAAAATTATCATCTAACTCTGTATCATTATTAAGCAATAATACATATTCTGTGTCAGTAAGTTCAATTCCCTGATTAACTGCTTTGCAAAAACCTGTGTTAACACTGTTTTTCACAAGCTCAAATTCTTTATAATTCTCTTCAATCAATTCAAGACTGCCATCAGTAGATGCATTATCTATAATGATAACCTTAAATTCCTTATATGTCTGTTTCTTAAGCGAATCAAGGCATTTGTCTACATATTTAATTCCGTTATAATTTGGTATTACTACTGTTACTTTTTCTTTCACTTCTGCCTCCATATGATTACTTATCCTTAATTACCAGACTGCTCCTTATATTTATCTACTTTATTCTTAAGACCATATCTGTAAACCTTAGTAGATTTTATATAATCTAATTCCTGACGTACCTTTTCTAACTCGTCCTGTAATCTTTTATTCTCTTCATCAATATCATTTTTCTTACTTATTAACTCAGTACATATCTCATCTTTCTTAGATGCCATATCTTTATAATAAGTAATTGTATTATTTAAGTCTTCTAAACAATTCGTTATCTCCGTACAGAAGATTTCACTTCCAAGGAATAATTCCTGCTGTTTATCACCCTGCTTAGCAAGTTTCTCTGTAGTCTTAAAGAACTTATTTGCATCATCATATAATTCACTATGCTTATTCATAACCGAAATGATATTTTCTAATACCTTGCTTTCATATTTGAACTTCTCATTTTCAGTAAAACCTAATTTCATATAAGCATAATCTAAAATACTGTCTCTAATTGAAGCATTTAAAATATCTGCATTTATCTTCTTATATGCTGATAAAATACTCTGATAACTTTCCTTACCATAGACATATTCTATGAAATTATTATTAAGATGTTTATAAATTTCTGCTCTGTCTGCCTGGATTCCTGCTATATCCATTATCTCTTCTAATGTCATAAAGCCGTCCATAAGTCTGCCATGTGTGGAATAGAAGCCCCACATTGCCCTGAACATAATAAACTCAACAGGAACTGCGAAATCAAAGCACCATTCATAATCAATGACACTGTATTCACCCTTATTATCTATAAGATTTTCAAGAATCAAGTCAAATACAATATCTTTGCAGGCTTTAGTTCCCACTAATTCCTTAGCATCACCAAATACACTTACAAACTGCAGGTTATTATCGAAGTCTTCTGTTCCTAATTTATCAGTAATGTTATTAACAACATTTTTATAGTCATTAATTAATTTTTCACATAATGACTTGTCTCTTTTCATAACAGCATTTACAAGACTGTTGTTAAGACTCTCTCCCTTTAAGAATTCAAATCTTAAGCCATCATCACCATATTTTTCACATTTATTTAAGTTATTAATACCTTTACTGTTATATTCTTCATATATATCAAACATTTTCATAACGTGTGACTTACTCTTTTCATTAAGTCCACGTTTTACAACGTATTTTTCATTATCTGAATGATATATACCTGTTTCTATTTGGAATTCTTCTTTTCTTTCCTTAGTAAATTTAGAGAATTCCTTATTTTCTTTCTGACCTACTTCTATGAAATAAGAATTTGAGAAAAATTCAAACATACCTGCATCTATGATATTCTCAAATGCTACGGTTTCATCAAATACTCTTATTCTATTATTATCATAGCAATCTAAACTGCATACAAGATCTTTACCATTAGGCAGGAATTCAGGTGAATATACCTGTGTTGGTAATTTATAATCTGGGAAAGGATAGTAGAAATTAACATCATCATATCCTGCTTCCTTAATTATATTCTCTAATTCATTCTTAGAAAATGTTCTGACCTTAGCATCGGAATTAATATATCCCTCAATTCCGTCATACATTCTTCCTGTATGATCCTCACATGCGCCTGCGAAATATTTAAGTCCGTATTTATTCTCTATAGCAATTAATAATTTACCGTCAGGCTTTAAGTAATTCTTAATTCTCTTTAAGAAATCTACAAAAGGATTCTTAGTATCTGTATAATATGCTGAATATTCAAGCACACCTATAAGTGTTATATATTTGTATTTTTTCTCGATTTTAATATCATTAAAGTTACCAACCATAATTTCAAGATTATCATATTCTTTATTTCTGTTGGCATTTATTAAGGATCTTGTCTTAGATAATTCAATACAGGTTACTGATTTAAGTTTTTCACATAATGCACCTGTTACGGCACCGCAGCCTGAACCTATCTCTAAAGCTTCCTCATTTTTATCGAATGGATACCATTCTAATATATTCTTTCTTACTGGTGATAAATGATAAAGAATAGGCCATCTGTTATCATTCTTAAGTATTTCCATTATGCTTTTATCACTCTTAACATAATCTAATAATTCTAATTCAATTGCACCATCACTATAATCGTCAGTACCACTATAATATTCATAATTCAGTTGAACATTTCCTACTTTTTCCATACAATAACTTGCCTTTCCTTTATATTTTCAAATTATTAAAGTTTTAAAAGGTAATGCTACACATATGCTGTATGCAAGTGTAGCAAATACTTTTTAGTTATTTATTTTTTATTAAAGTTCTTTAATTATATCACTTATGAAATCAAATACGTGGGTATTTTCGATATAATCAGGATTCTCATTCTTGATTTCCACTTCTTTAGAATAACCATCACAAATCTCATTTAATTTAGAAGCAATTACGCTAGGACTAGCACTTGCCACTGAAGTAATATTACTGTTAAATGATGATAAGTCTTTATTTGAATAATTATTTGTTATTACTTTTATGCCAAATACTGACATCTCAAGTGGTGGATAACTTGGATGTGGTGAAGACATAAGTGATATACCTGCATATGTGTCTAACATTGTCTGTGCATACTGCTCAATTGTAAGTTTACCAACTGAAACTAACTCTTTGCCTTTACCTAAATCTACAGGAAGATGATATTCTCCTGCTGATAAAATCTCCCAATCCTCTATATCTTTCTGGTTTTCTACCCATTTCTTAAGAGAAGATACCACTATTGAGAATGCATTTCTGTCTACTGATGGTCTGCCATATACAAGAATCTGTTTCTTCTTATTGACCTTACCGAAGTTTTTCTCAAGAATCTCTTTTAATTTACCATTTAATACAGGGTCAAATTCATATTCTTTATAGAACGAATAACCATTCTGTATAAAGAATTCGTGTAATAATTTACTGTTAAATACAGCTAACTGTGGATATTCATTTCTATATGTTGAATCTGCTAAAAGATATCTGCTTGACCAAGGATAGAATCCCGGCTCATAATCCTGTATAAAGTTAATGAATTTATTAGGTTTAATTCCTGTCTCCTTAGTAAATTCAAGATATGCTTCCTGTGCGCAATATGCTGTCCACCAGCCTGTGAACATAAAGTAATCATTTTCAGATACAGGGATACTCTGCATATATCTGTCACTGTAGCCTACTATCTGATGTCTTGCATCACTGTCTTTGCTTGCTTTTACATAAGTATATTTATCCTTATACTGTTTAAGCGCTGTTCTCGATGGTGTTGCATCAGTAAGAATAATTCTGCTGCAATATCCTGATTCTTCGATAAGTTTCTCAAAGAACTTAAGTGCTGTTGAGATTCCACCAAATACATGCTCAGGATTAATAGATGGTACTAAGAGGTTAATTCTTTTCTCACTAAAATCTGACTTTCTGAATTCATATTTCAAAATCTCTGCTATTGCTACTTCTGACTCCGGCATCTTTGCGCCTGAATTTTTTTCATTTATGCTTCTCATAACGTCACTTTCCATTTTTACAAATTGATTTCTATTAGTTACTGTAGGTGTTGTCAAATTATAATCTAAATTACAGTTATAATATGGGTCACCCTCTTCTCTGTATGTTCTGTATGCAAATGCAGACATTTCAAAATCCACTTCAGGAATATACGAATCTCTGCTCTTTGATTCATAATGATATAACTTAATGTGTGGATCGTAAATATTTACATATCCTCTTAAATATGCTCTGATACATATCTCAATATCACTTCCGCAGATAATGAAATCTTCATCAAAGCCACCGATTCTTTCGATTACCTTTTTAGATATTGCCATCAAAGCACCTGTACATGCTGTTACATTTCTAGTAACCATAGGTGATACATATGGTGAACCATAGTGTACCGGTTTCATTCCTTTATAAATATGGTCTGCCCAGCCCTGAATACCGACTACCACGCCTGCGTGCTGAATTGTATCATCTTCATATAAGAGAAGTCCGCCTACAATACCGACATCATCTCTCATAGCCTTTTCAGCTAATCTCTCTAACCAATCAGGTGTGATAAGCTTCATATCATTATTCATAAATACATATACATCACCCTTAGCAAGAGTCATTCCGTAGTTATTAAGTTTAGACCAGTTGAATTCAAATGCTGCTTTATGAACTGTTACATTTGAATACTGTTTCTGTACTTCTTCAAAATACTTAAATGATTCCTCTTTCTCGGAATTATTATCTAAGACAATTATTTCATAATCTTTATATGTTGTAAGCTCTTCTATTGAATCAATATCCTGTTTAAGTAAATCAACATGGTCCTTTGTAGGAATTATAACTGATACTTTAGGCATCACATCATAATGATATCTTACGTCATATACAAATAAATCTTCTGTCTCTAAAGCTGTTGCCCTGCCCTCTCCATATACTCTGTCTAAATGCGACTGTATGGCATTAAGACCTGCTGTCTGTGCATATGGTTTCGAACCCGGATTAGTTGCTGTTGAACTTGGTAAATCTCTCCAGCCATACAAGACTTTTGATACATGCTCTATCTTATCTGTATGTTCAATCATTCTAAGTACGAGGTCATAATCCTGGCTTCCGTTGAATTCTGTTCTAAAGCCTCCTACTAAATCAAAAAGGCTCTTCTTAAAGCCTAAGAGATGTCCGATATACATCTGGCTTAAAAATAAATCCGGTGACCAGTCAGGTTTATGAAGTGGTTCACGTCCATTATCAAATTCATCAATTATATTCTGGTCGCTATATACTATGTCTGCATCTGTTTCCTTAATCTTTCTTAAGAATTCATATAATGCATCATAGGTAATGGCATCATCATTATCCATAAGTACAATGTAATCACCTGTTGCAAGTGCTGCGGCTGCATTACTTGCTCCTGATATACCCTGGTTCTTTTCTAAATAAGCTACCTTAATCTTATCACTTTCAACACTCTTTAAGTATTCTCTCACGCCTTCTTTAGTTGAACAGTCATCAGCCATACAGATTTCCCAGTTAACATAATTCTGTCTCTTTACTGATTCAATAGCTTTCTCTAGCCATTTTATCTCAACATTATATACCGGCATAACAATAGAGAACTTAATATCACTATCATATTGTACATTTGGTTCAGATGGCTTAACCTCTGTTATCTTTTCAGTAACAGCAGGATTAATCTTTGAATTAACCTTTGCCTTAATACCATGTATACCATTTATTCTTATGTATTGAAAGCCCTTACCGATTAATTTAGGCTCTTTTATACATCTTTTTGTAATCGCTAATGTTTTCTTTATCTTAGACATAATTCCTCGTTTCTGAGCTTCTTAACTCTATTTATTATATGTTACCTTAGAATTCATATCGAAATATCCTACTGTTGTTCTGTCAGAAATGACATTTACACAGCAGATATCATATAATCTGTTATAAACCACAAGATTATCTTTCTCATAGCCTGTACATCCTAGAAGAAGCAGATATTGCCCACCCTGTAATATCATATTCTGTTTAAATTCTATCTCTACAACCTGTCCTTTTTTCACAGTTCCGGTATCAACTTTCTCGATAATTGTATTAGTACCTGTTAATTCTGTACCTTTAATATCTTTAAAACTGAATGCAAAAATAGGATTTTCTATAGTTTCATTAAACTTAATCTTCATTTTCAATGAGAAATCTTTGAACTTATAAACCGTATTAGTTACCTGTCCCTCATCATCAAATATACCAAAATCGATTATTTCGGCACGTTTGTCGCCATATATCTGACTATTAGGATTAATGAGCATATACTCTTTCCAGTTAATGATATTCTGCTGTTTCTTTTTCTTAGCATTATCCATCATCTCTGTTGGAGTTTCTTTATTAATAAGAGCATCAACATCACTACTTACAGCTTCATTGTCTGCTACATCATTTTCTTTCTGCTCTCCATCAAACTGGCCTACTAATATCTTCTTATAAATGTCTATCATATCAGCAGGTTCGCCCTCTGCGACTATTGAACCATGATTAAATATAATCGCCCTGTTACAATATTTCATAACACTTCCCATATCATGTGTTACAAATAATATTGTCTTACCGGAATTCTTAAGGTCCTCTAACTTCTTATAACACTTAGCCTGAAAGAACACATCTCCTACAGAAAGTGCCTCATCAACAATCAGAATATCAGGTTCTACATTAATGGCAACTGCAAATGCAAGTCTTGCAAACATACCACTTGAATATGTCTTTACCGGCTGGTTGATGAAATCGCCGATATCAGCAAAGGAAATTATATCATCAATCTTATTATCCATCTCTTCTCTGGTAAATCCAATCATTGTACCATTGAGGTATACATTTTCAAGTCCTGTATATTCAGGATTAAAACCTGCACCTAACTCTAAGAGAGCTGATATCTTACCATTAATTTCCACCTTTCCTGAAGTCGGAGTAAGAACACCTGTTATAATCTTAAGAACAGTAGATTTACCAGCACCATTCTTACCAATGATACCAAGCATCTCACCTTTCTTAATCTCAAATGATATATCATTTAAAGCCACAAAGTCTTTATGATACTGCTTCTTTGTAATGCTTAATGCCTCTTTAAATCTTAGTGTTGGTTTGTCATACAATTTATATACTTTATTTAAGTTTGTAACTTTAATTGCGTAATCGCTCATTCCTTAATAATCCTCATTTCTTCAAATTTTCTATGGGTAATCTGTTCATATTAATCTAATTCTCTACGATTCAATGTGCCATAAAATCTATTCAGCATTATTTTCACACTAAATATTTACCCCTGTCTTATAATGAATCTGCAAAATGTGGTTTAAGTCTGGTATAAACAAATTTAGAGATAAGAGACATTACTAATACAAATAACCAGAAGTATAATGTAAGCATCGGTTTCTCGAAGAATAATCTTTTCTCTATCATAGTTCCACGACATCCATCTACTATATAAAACATTGGATTTAACTTAAATATTATTCCTAATTTACCTAATGCCTTCTGAAATTCAGGTGCATTGAAGTTCCATAATATTGGTGTTAACCATGTTCCAACCTGCATAAATACGTTTATTATCTGTGTAGTATCCTTGAAGAATACCGAAACCGCAGATGTAAAATATGATATTGATAATACTAATACTATCATACAGAAAGAATAATATACCAACTGTATTACTATTATTCCCGGAAAATATCCCATAAGTATATATGCAACTATTAAAAGTCCCATAAAGAATACATGGACAAATAATGATGAAACAACTTTCACAACCGGTAAAATATTTATGTTAAATACAACCTTTTTAACCAGATAACTATACTCTGCAAAACAGTTAGTCGCATTAACAAGTGCTTCCTGAAAGAAAAACCATGGTATAAGTCCCGCCATTAACCATAAGATAAATGGTGTATCTCCAACATCACCACTTCTTAATCCTACCTGGAATACAAACCAGTATAAAACTATAGTTACGAGTGGCTGTATAAATGCCCAGATAATGCCCATATATGAGCCGGCATATTTAGTTTTAAAGTCGTTTTTTGATAAGTATAATACTAAATCTTTGCTTTCAGCAAGTTTAGACAGCTTTTTCATTCTATTCCTCATTTCTTTCACTTTCTTGCATATAAATAGCTTTATCGACTATAGATTTTATTCTTAAAACCCATAGTCGATAAAAAAGAGTCGCTTGGCGGCTCTTTTTATGCTGTTTTATAAAAGTAGCTAATTATTTTCTGAAATCCTTAATGCCAGGCCATTTGTGGTCTTTATCTGAAATAGTTAAATCTTCTTTTGTCATACCTTCTGGCATTGGCCATTCTACACCAATTTCAGGATCGTCCCATTTAAGTCCGCCCTCATCATTTGGATGATAGAAGTCAGTACATTTATAAGCAAATTCTGCTGAATCAGATAATACTATAAAGCCATGTGCAAAATTCTTTGGAATAAAGAACTGTTTCTTATTCTCTGCTGATAATAATACACCAAACCATTTTCCATAAGTTTTTGAACCTTCTCTTAAGTCAACAGCTACGTCAAAAACTTCTCCACTTACTACTCTTACAAGCTTATCCTGTGGGAAATTAATCTGGAAATGAAGTCCTCTAAGAACACCTTTTTTAGAGCTTGACTGGTTGTCCTGTACAAATTCCTGGTCAATTCCTGCTTCCTTATAATCATTATAATTATAAGTCTCCATAAAATATCCTCTTTCATCACCAAATACTGTAGGTGTGATAACTTTTAATCCTTCTATTTCGCATGTTTCTACTGTAATTTTTCCCATTTTAAAATCTCCATTCAATTCTGTCTTATATTCTTTTTGTAATTAACTTCTGTAAAATCCACTATTTAATTACATACTAATGAATTTCTGCATTTATCTGTATGTTAATTACTTTTCTACAATTCTTATTCTATAATCCATTAGCAACATCTACAAGATATTGTCCATAAGCAGTCTTCATTAAAGGCTCTGCAAGTTTAAGAAGCTGTTCTTTGTCAATGAATCCTCTCTTATAAGCAATCTCTTCAATACATGAAATATATAAGCCCTGTCTCTTCTGGAATGCTGCTACGAAATCTGCTGCGTCAAGTAACATATCATGGTTACCTGTATCGAGCCATGCAAAACCTCTTCCTAAGGTCTCAACCATAAGAGTTCCTCTTCTTAAATATTCATTGTTAATTGAAGTTATCTCTATCTCTCCTCTTGCGGAAGGCTTAACATTTTTAGCTATTTCTACTACATCATTATCATAGAAATATAATCCTGGTACAGCATAATTTGACTTTGGATTAGCAGGTTTCTCTTCAATTGATAAAGCCTTACCATTCTCATCGAACTCTACAACACCATATTCTCTTGGATCCTTCACATAATAGCCGAATATTGTAGCACCCTTTTCTCTTGATGCTGCATTCTTAAGAACCTTTGAGAAGCTCTGTCCATAGAATATATTATCACCAAGTACAAGTGCAACATTATCATCACCGATGAATTTCTCTCCAATAATAAATGCATCAGCAAGTCCTCTTGGCTGCTCCTGAATAGCATATTCAAATCTCATACCAAGCTGTTCGCCTGAACCGAATAATTCCTTAAACACAGGTAAATCTCTAGGAGTTGAGATAATTAATACCTCTCTGATTCCTGCTAACATAAGTGTTGATAATGGGTAATAAATCATTGGTTTGTCATATACAGGCATAATCTGTTTTGATACTGCCTTTGTTAATGGATAAAGACGTGTTCCTGAACCGCCTGCTAAAATAATACCTTTCACAATATTCCTCCATTCTTATACATATCATCTTAATATCATTATCTCGATATTATCATTTTTATGTCTCTAAAATCTGTTTTTATAAACTAAACAACATTTATTTTTACTATTTATTTTATTATCAATTTAATTTTACACACTAAAATGGGAACATTCCACATATTCCCATTTTAATTCGTTTTATTTGTACATTTCTTCGTAATATTTCTGGTAATCACCGCTTGTTACATTCTTCATCCAATCTTCATGTTCGAAGAACCATTTGATTGTAAGCTTGATACCATCTTTAAACATTGTCTCTGGATACCAGCCGATTTCAGCTTTAATCTTATCAGGTGCAATCGCATATCTTCTGTCGTGACCTTTTCTGTCCTCAACATAAGTAATTAAATCTTCACTTACAAGAGCTTTTCTTGGGTCTCCGTCAGGAAGCATCTCCTGTAATGTCTCAATAATAATCTTAATGATTTCAATATTCTGTTTCTCATTATGTCCACCGACATTATATGTCTCGAATAATTTACCTTTTTCCTGTACCATATCAATTGCCTTAGCATGGTCTTCAACATATAACCAGTCACGAACGTTCTTGCCATCACCATATACAGGAAGTTTCTTGCCCTGTAATGCATTGTTAATAATAAGTGGAATTAACTTCTCTGGGAACTGGTAAGGTCCATAGTTATTACTACAGTTAGTAATATTAGCCGGGAACTTATAAGTATCCATATATGCTTTAACTAACATATCTGAAGATGCTTTACTTGCTGAATATGGGCTGTGTGGTTCGTATGGTGATGTCTCATAGAAGAATGCATTATCATCATCTGGTAATGAACCATATACTTCATCAGTAGAAACATGTAAGAACTTCTTGCCTTCTTTAAATGTTCCATCAGGTAATTCCCATGCTGCTTTAGCACAGTTTAACATAACTGCTGTTCCTAATACATTTGTCTGAACAAATACTTCTGGATTCTTAATACTTCTGTCAACATGACTCTCTGCTGCAAAATGAACAACTCTGTCAATGTCATTTTCTGCAAATATTTTAGCAATTGCTTCTTTATCACAGATATTAGCTTTAACAAATGTGTAGTTATCTCTATCTTCAATATCCTTCAAATTCTCAAGGTTACCTGCATATGTTAATGCATCAACATTGATAATTCTAATATCATTATCATACTTCTTAAACATATAGTGAATATAATTTGAGCCTATAAATCCTGCTCCACCTGTTACTAAATAAGTTCTCATAATTTAACTCCTTTGCTATTTGTATTTAATTAATATATTATTTTATCGCAAAAAATGCAAGCCTTATATTACATTTTATCACTATTTTATAAAACTTGCTGTAAAAAAGATGTAAATTAATCCACCTCCATACAATGCTAACAGTGCCAATGTGATGGCAATTGCATTAAAAATACCATTTAAGTAAATTTTCTTATCATTTTTCGCAGAAGATGTTATAAATTTATTTTCTTCCATACGAGACTGAAGTTCATAACACAACATCATTACCATAACAGGCATTACACAAATGTAATATCTGCTCTGTAATCCCGGATGTCCTGATATAAACTGGAAATCCTTAAATGCACGTATAAACTGCATAAGAACAGTTATTATCAATGCAATTGAAAAGCCTTTAAAGAAATTTCTAATCTGCTTTTCACTTTCTTTATATTTTATTTTTATTAACATTATTATTGGTGATAACCATAATAATTCATATGCAAGTCTGATGATTTTCTTATTAAAATCTACATTTGTATGCCAGGTAACTCCATGAATCCATTGATTAATGAATCCCTTTTCAAACCTTTTAATAAACTCATAAAATGTTATTCTTGTCCTCATAATTGGTTCTTTGTAAACAATGCTGTATGTTTTAAATACCTCATCCGTTACTAAATCATGAAGACTTATCTGTATCTTTCCATATTGTACAAATACTAACATATAATAAGCTGCAGCAATTAAATATACCGGAACCGTATACCAGAAATCTCTGCCAAATACTTTCTTAATATCTTTCTCATCAATAATGGTCTTTATAACAAAGAATAATGCACATATCACAAGCATGAGGCACGTTGTTAATTTTGTAAGGGCTGATGCTGTTATTCCTATCGCAATAAGGAAATATGTGAGCTTAGTTCTCTTATTCTCTGCAAACCTTATTATTCCAAGTGTGAATATTGCAACAACTAAAATCGCAAGATTATCATTATTAATCATCGGTGCGCATCCTGTAAGCATCGGAAATGCTGCTACCATAGTTGCATACATTAAATGTAATGCCGGATAACGTTTATTAATTCTTGAATATCCGATATATAAGAACAATGCTATTCCAAACGCCACTAACACTATGTTAAATACCCTTAGTATATCCAGATTCACATATACCAGATTATCATGAAATGATACTGCATTGAGTGGCATCATAAGCCAATAGTATAACGATGGGTGGCCTAAATAACTTACTGTATTACTCCATTTGCCTTTAAATGTTCCAAATGACTGGCTTAATGCTATAGTATTGGCTGTTGTTTCACTTATTCCATTTGTTTCACCAACTAACAGATTCTGATTCTCATATTCCGATACAATATGAGGATTTCTTGTCAGGTCTGCAAGATATGAGATATGAGCCATTTCATCATATGCACCTAAATACATGTATTTCCATGCAAATATCATCATAAATACTGCATATGCAAATGTTACTCCATATATAGCTTTAACTGTTACTTTGGATAAAAACTTAATGTTATTATGCCATATAACCATCAATACAAGCAGATAAAATACCAATACAATAATCATTGCAATGACTTTGGTATTTGGTCCATCAACTATAATATTAAAATCTAAATCCACACCTGTATCAATTCCATTGTTATAAAATGCACCATCTTTATAATCATTGCCACTTGTTGTCCATGCTGCTAATGTATCATCATTATTATCTTGTGCCGCAATTCCGAAATAATATTCACCTTTTGGATATATATTATTAAACGTTACTATACAGTATTCATTATCTGCAAAATCTCTTCCTCTGACTTCTACATTTTCTAACGGATTTTTGTCTGTATCATAGAGTGTAAAAATATATTTGCCTTTAATATCACTTGAATATGTTGCAAATCTCACACTTATGCCTTGCAGATTCTTATCTGTATTAATCTTCTGTAACATATCAGAATCAGATTTTATTATATCTGTAAGACCACTGGCATTAAGATGTAATTCTGTAGTTTCATAGGTTCTGTCCATATCCTTAATGATATCCGCACTTCCTATGAGTAATAACGTAAGAATTACTGTTCCAATAGTTTTAAGATTAAGCTTATTCTTTTCACGAAGAATACCAAATGTCATTATGCATATATAAATAAACCATATTACCATTAATACTTCTAATTTAACACGCCAGTCAAACTTTAATAAAAACTGTATCTTTTTAAACTGGCTGTTTTTCATTGTAAGTTCATTATCATTTATATCCGCTTTAATATCATCTCTGTATATAACAATATCTCTGCTCGATAATACTACCTTAGAATCATTCAATATATCAACATCGCCTGTTAATGTAAAACTTTTTATATCAATATATTCTTCCGGAATATACAGGGTAGCTGCTCCGTAACTTACATCTAATTCTTTTATATACGTCTGATTATCATTTGTTACAATCTCAACTTCATATTCTTCGTTACCTGTAATGTCATCATCATACCACCCTATTATCGGATTTGTACTTGGCATACTTCCCAATATAACCATAAGGTTACATATTACAAGTAAAAATGTCAGTACAACCTTCCAATTAAATAACTTTTTCATATTGGGCATCTTCTTCATATAGGATAATCCTTTCATTAAATGACATTAACTGTCTTTCTTCCCATACTGTCATATATAACATTTGTTTTCTTCATCTGCTCTAAATCATAACAGTTTCTACCATCTATAACAATAGGATTTCTCATAAGTTTCTGGAACTTAGTAACATCATACTTCTTAACCTCGTCCCATTCAGTAAAGATAACACAAAGGTCTGCATCTTTAATTGTCTCATCTATTGAATCACAATAATTAATCTCTGTTGGATATTTCTTCTTGTAATTTTCTACACCTACAGGATCCCAGGCTTTAATCTCGCAGCCTTCATCAAGGAAGATTGGAATATTTACAAGTGATGGTGCTTCTCTTAAATCATCTGTACCCGGTTTAAATGTAAGACCTAATACAGCAATTTTCTTACCCTGGAGATTCTCATAATACTTTCTTGCTTTCTTAATAATCTTAAATTTCTGATTATCATTTGTTTCAATAGCTGCCTTAACTGTCTTTAATTCATAGTCATTGAAATTAGCAAGCCAATGTAATGCCTTAGTATCCTTAGGGAAACATGAGCCACCATATCCGATACCTGCATTAAGGAACTTATCTCCTATTCTAGGATCATATCCCATTCCTTTTGTTACATCGTTAATATCAGCACCCACAATTTCACATAAGTTTGCGATTTCATTTACATACGAAATCTTAAGTGCAAGGAAATCATTTGATGCATATTTAATCATTTCAGCACTTCTTCTATTTGTAACAAGAATCGGTGCATCAAAATCTTTATATACTTCTTTAAGAACATTGGCAGCATATTTACTCTCTGCACCGATTACTATACGTGATGCATGAAGGGTATCTCTTACTGCTGTTCCCTGTGCTAAGAATTCAGGATTAGATGCAATATGAATTGATATTCCATCTTTAGCCTTTTCAGTTATAAATGCCTCAACTTTATCATTTGTTCCGATAGGAACAGTAGATTTAACGACCACTACACAGTCATTTTCAACATTTTCGGCAATCTGTTTAGCAACTTTATATACATAAGTCAAATTTGCCGAACCATCTTTCTTCTCTGGTGTACCTACACCGATAAATATTACCTCTGCATCTTTATATGCAGATGCATAATCTGTTGTAAATGTAAGTCTCTCCATATTCTTAATCATAAGTTCATCTAAACCAGGCTCATAAATAGGAGAAATACCTTTACTCATTTTTGCGACTTTTTCTTCGTCTACGTCCACACATACTACATTATGTCCATGTTCTGCAAGACATACACCTGTAACTAAGCCGACATATCCTGTACCTGCTACTGCTATCTTCATAATTTAATTCCTTTCTTGTATATAGTTTTTATTCTTCTTTTAAGTCTTTCTTAGTAATTCTTACAACCGACCATCTCATAAGAATGAAAAATCCAATTGCAAGCAAGGTAACTAATATTGAATAAAACACTGAAATCCCCAATACTCCATAATTTCTTACTACTCTGTTACCAAATATATATGAAATTACAGCAACTATCAAATATCCCCAGATAAGAAATCTCTGGTATCTTATAGTCGTAATAATCATATTTTCAAAATTAATCAATGCCAACATTCCGCCACCTAAGATTAATATAACTAATTCTGTTCTGTAGCTCTTTAAATTAACACTGAATACTGCACTTAAAACAGGAATTCCAAGTAAGAAGCCACCAAGTGCTATTATAATCGTAAGACCTAATATTATAAATGTCTGTCTTACTATTATCTTCTTAAATTCCCGGATTTTCTTCTCCTGCCATACACTTGCAACCTTGAATAACATAGGCTGGAATATAAAGTTACTTAGTAATGATATTACAAATACCGGCATAAATATAATATTAAAACATGTCTGCGCTTTCTCGTCTAACACTGCATCAATGGAATATTTAGGTGCATTTGCAATATACATAATAAGAAATGTACATGCCGCAAGAGGGAAACATGTAATCATAAGCTTCTTAACATTTGAAGCTTCATATTTCTTCTCTTTTGCACTAAATTCTCTGTATACAGATGTATTAAATATAATAGCTAAAAGTGTTGTTATTACAAATGCCACAACTGATGTAAGTACTAAATCACCTGTAACAATATACATAACTATATATACCATTATATATATGAATAATCTGATTCCAAGTATCTTTCCTGCAACATCTAATCTGCCTTTCTGCTGCATTCTTCCATGCAAAATATCTTCTACAGCCTCAACAAACTTAACTGCACAGACAGATATTACTACTATGCATTTATCAGTCGGATAATTATTAACAAATATACATACAAGTATATACGCTGCTGTTGAAATTATCATAATTATACTTGAAATATATCTTGAAACTATATATTCCTTATATGAATATTTCTCATTAACATCTGTTGCCTGGAAGTTTCTCATACCATATTTACCAATCGTCATCATAAGATTACCAATTGCATATGCTATTGTAAATACACCTCCATCATAGTCATTACCCATTCTGGTTATTATTAATAATATTAATGTCGTCTGAAATGAATTGAGCATTGCTGCAAATGTATTCCAGACATATGCAGATTTATCCACATTCTTACTGTTCATTAAATATTTTCTGGTTAGTGATAACATTTTTAATTCCTTTTCTTAGAACATTCAACAATTTTCCCTGCAAGTGCATCAGGATTACCCATCTCCACAAAATAATATTTATCATCATTTTCTGAATACAGCTCCCTGACTGCCGGATTATCACCAAAAATAATCTTCTTATTCATTGCATCATAGATATATGCCTTACCCGGAATTGTTCTCTTTGCTTTATTAATATTTTTGTTGAAATGACCTGACAGACATAAATCAGAATAATCAATATATTCTGCCAGTTCTTCCTGACTTAACCAGTTATGATATTCGATGTTATCAGCTACCGGTTTATTAAGTCCTTCCTTAACAGGACCTACTATAATAAAATATAATTCTTTGTTATCTTTAATCTTATCTATAGCCTCAAAGATGACTTCAATTCCCTGAAGTGGTAATATGCTTCCAAAATATAATACCACATACTTATCTTTCATTCTCTCAGGTCTCTCAAGATTTCTCACATAATAAATACTTCTGTCAGCCTCAAGATATAATGTATGCATCTTGTCTCTATCAGCGCCGAATTCTTCAACAAAATATTTACCATGTGCATTAGTATCACATATTATCTCATCTGCTGCCTTTATAGCCTTTTTATCATAATGCTTCAAAAGTTTCGCAAACAAACTTCCATCTTTAATCTTCTTTCTGTCAAATACAAGCGTATCATACATAGAAATGAAGAAATCAATTACTACCGTATTCTTCTTAAATTTCCAGTTAAATGGTGCAAATATCAATTGTGGTGCAAACCCAACAAAAACTACGTCAAATTTTCTCATTGACGTAGTTAATATCTTTGTGTAAACACTAAGCAATCTTTTAACGTAGCTCTTTGAATATGAACCAATAACTGTCAATTCTCCTCCGTCTTTCTTTATCATCTCGATTTCCTGGGTATTTCGTAAATAATCAAGATTCTTAGTTGTGATAAATAAGACTTTTTTATTCTTATAAGATATCATAACAATCTCCATTTATTCAAGACTATCTGTTTACTATTCGTTTACTGTCATATTAAGTGATAATGAGATTAAAACCTAATACCTTGTTACTCATTATCTTTATTATTGTTTTTCTCTGTATCTTTATCATAATCTAATTTTCTGACATGATACTGAATATCTTCTAATAACTTACGGTTTGATGCAATTAAATCTGCCTGCAATCCCATAATATAAGTTGAGAAACCAAGGAGCATCAATGTGCTTGCAAGAATTAACGACTGGATATGACCGCCACCTTGTCCCATACACATAAATACAATGTATCTTACTCCTATACCAAATCCTATCACGCCCGGAACTAATGCTAACCATGTGAAGAATCTTAGTGGTTTATACATCATAAATGCTCTTAGAATCGTGAACATTGATTTCTTAACATAACCCATCATACTGTTAAAAAGTCTTGATGGTCTTAACTCACCATTAGTTCTTATAGGAACTGATGTCTGAGGTATCTTATTTCTTCCCGCCTGCACGATTGTCTCTAATGTATATGTGTATTCATTAGTAACATTCATTCTCATTGCAGCTTCTCTGCTATATGCTCTGAAACCGCTTGGTGCATCAGGAATATCTGACTTAGAAGCCTTTCTTACAACATAACTTCCAAAATGCTGTAACTTCTTCTTAAGTGGTGAGAAATGTTCTGTATTATCAATAGGTCTTTCCCCTATGACAATATCAGTCTTTCCCTCTATAATCGGACGAACAAGTTTCTCGATATCATCTGCAACATACTGGTTATCCGCATCCGTATTTACGATGATATCTGCTCCGTTTCTGAGGCAGGCATCTAAACCTGCCATGAAACCTTTTGCAAGTCCTTTATTTCTCTTTAAATCAACAACATAGTTGACACCCCAGTTGCGTGCCACTTCTATTGTATTATCTTTGCTACCGTCATTGATAATTAAATACTCTATTGTATCAATGCCATCAATGTGTTTTGGTAAATCATTCAATGCGATTTCCAATGTCTCCGCTTCATTATAACATGGAATCTGAATAATTAGTTTCATATCTTGCGATCTTCCTCTCTTTGTAATCGTGTACCTTGCACATTTTACAGCATATGCATTTAAAAATCAAGTAACTATTGTTAATGTGCCTGAAACCACCATTTCAAGATTATTTTGCCAATCTGTCTAAAGCACTGAATATTGCTCTGATTGAGGCTCTTGTAATATTAGAGCTTACCCCTACGCCAAATGTTGTCTTCTTAGTAGTCTTATCTAACATCTGGATGTAAGCTGCTGCCTTGGCATGTGAACCCTCACCTAATGTATGCTCTGTATAATCTAAGAGTTTAACGTCCACGCCTGTTTCTTTCATAATTGCTTTCTGAACGGCATCAATAGGTCCTGTACCCTCAGCTTCTACATATTTCTTTTCGCCTTTATACTTAAATGAAAGTTTAACTAATGCACTATTAGCACCATTATCTACTACCTGACAACTTTCAAATTCATATGGATATTCTTTTTCAGTCTTGGCAACAAGATATTCCTCTGTGAATTTCTCCATAATTGTATCTGGTGAAACTTCACCCTGTGCCTCTGCAATTTTCTGGATAACATCAGCGAATTCTTTATGCATACCCTTAGGAAGCTTGAAACCAAAATATGTATCCATAACAAATGCTACTCCGCCTTTACCTGACTGGCTGTTAATTCTTACGATTGGTTCGTATTCTCTTCCGACATCGCTAGGATCAATTGGAAGATAAGGAACTTCCCATATTCCATCATTTCTCTTAGCCATAGCATGAATACCTTTATTAATGGCATCCTGATGTGAACCTGAGAATGCAGTAAATACAAGCTTACCTGCATATGGATGTCTCATACCTACAGGCATCTTACAACATCTTTCATACACTTCAATAATCTCATTGATATGCTCTAAATTAAGTTCAGGATTAATTCCCTGTGAGAACATATTGTATGCAATTGTAAGCACATCAACGTTACCTGTTCTCTCACCATTTCCGAATAATGTTCCTTCTACTCTGTCTGCACCTGCAAGTAATGCTAATTCTGTAGCTGCAATTCCTGTTCCTCTGTCATTATGAGGGTGGACACTTAATATAATGCTGTCTCTGTCTTTAAAATGTTTATTCATCCACTCAATCTGGTCGGCATATACGTTAGGTGTTGTCATCTCTACTGTTGCAGGTAAGTTAAATATTATCTTATTATCCGGTGTTGGCTGCCATACATCCTGAACTGCATTACATACCTCTAATGCATAATCTAACTCTGTTCCTGTAAAACTTTCAGGTGAATATTCAAGAACAATCTTACCCGGAAATTCTTCTGCATATTTCTTAACAAGTTTTGTTCCATCTATTGCTATCTGCTTAATCTCATCTTTACTCATTCCAAATACAACATCTCTTTGAAGTGTAGATGTTGAATTATATATATGTACTACAGCCTGTTTGATTCCCTCTAATGCTTCAAAGGTTCTTGCAATAAGATGTTCACGACACTGTACAAGTACCTGAACCATTACATCATCAGGTATTAAGTTTCTGTCAACTAACTGTCTTAAAAAGTCATATTCAATCTGTGAAGCTGATGGGAAACCTACTTCTATCTCTTTAAATCCAAGTTTAACAAGCATGTTGAAGAATTCTATCTTCTCTTCTACAACCATAGGCTCGATTAATGCCTGGTTTCCATCTCTTAAATCCACGCTACACCATGCAGGTGCTTTCTGTATCTCTTTATCAGGCCATTCTCTGGTCTCCATTTTTACTACAGGTACTCTTTTATATTTCTTATAATTTAACATATTTTTATTTCCTTTCCATTCTGAATCTGTCTAAAATTTTCTATATATTCATTCTTTAATCAGTTTCAGAGTCGATAGTCGATAAATCACACTGTATTTTTTCAGGATAATAATTTTTACTTTTTCATACTTATTAGTCCCATTTAACATCATTCCTTTTTATTTCATAAATATTAGGGTGTCACAATCCTTAAATAATATTAACACTTTCGAAAGATTATAACACTAACTTTTCGTCAATACAAGTATTTTCCCTTTGTGTTAATCACTCAATATTTTCATTAACAGCCTTAGAAGTCTTAGTTCCAAACGCCTTACCCATTCTGTAACCTAAGAATTTAAAGCCCGAACTTATTATCAGATCAGGAATCATATACCATTTACCATGGCGAAGAATATGGCTCATAGCACTCTTTACCATTCTTATTCCCTCAGACTCTGATTTAACATTCTCAAATACATAAGCGAACTCTTTCTGCGACTTTCCTATCGCATAATTTCTCTTAAACTGTTCCCTATATGTATAATTGTGGGAATGCAATACTCTTGCGCATGAAGCATAATATACCTTTTTATCATTCATTAATACTTTATATGCAAAATAAGTATCTTCATTAAAATCTGTCTCAACGAATTCTCCAAGTTCCATAAAATGCTTTCTTGAATATGCTGCGCATACATCTGAACAGAAGAATGCTTTAACACCCATAGTCTCTATGTCTTCTTTAGTTTTCGCAATATCTTTATCCGGATAATTAAAACTTCTTATATATTTCTCAACATATTTACAGTTTTTATTCGGTAACTGTCTTGCATATGTGACATACACATCTTCATCCGAAAATGGTCTTATAAGCTCATCTATAAGATATTTGTCCATAGGCATCGCATCCTGTGTCATAAATATTATATAATCCGCCTGTGAATGTGACGCTCCAAGATTTCTTGTTAATCCATGGTTAAATTCTTCCTTAGACACATTATAGACTTCTACATTATCATATTCCTCAGATATCACATTCTCATCTATATATTGTTTTTCCGTCTGAGTATTCATAATAATGATTTTATTCACTTTATAATGCTGGATATTTAATTTTTCAATTATCTTATATATCCTTTTATCTGGTTTATATGTTGGTATTATCACATCAACAGTACACAAATCTTTCTTTTCCATATTTTCTTATCCTTACCTGCTAATCTGATTTATTTAATCCTACTTACTAATCTGATTTATCTTATCCACAACCATATCCACGTATTTTTTGCAAATCTCATCTGTTTCGGCTTCAACCATAACTCTTACTAAAGGTTCTGTACCACTCTGACGTAATAAAAGTCTTCCCTGGTTACCAAGTTCTTCTGAAACTTTATCTGCTAACTGATTTAATTCAGCATTATTCATTACTTCGTTTTTATCCTTAACTTTAACATTTACTAAAAGCTGTGGATATATCTTAAGATTCTTTCTAAGATTACCAAGTGTGTTCTTATTCTCTAACATTGCCTCCATAATCTTTAAAGATGTAAGTATTCCGTCTCCGGTTGTAGCATGTTTACTAAATATTATATGTCCTGACTGTTCACCACCTAAGCAATGTCCGTTCTGCATCATATTCTCACATACATATTTGTCTCCGACTGCTGTCTTTTCATATTTGATGCCTTCTCTGTCAAGTGCTTTATAGAGACCTATGTTAGACATTACAGTTGTAACAATTGTGTCGTTCTCTAACTGTCCATGCTGTTTCATATACACACCACATACATATAATATATTATCGCCATCTACGACTTCGCCATTCTCATCAACAGCTATACATCTGTCGGCATCTCCGTCATACGCAAAGCCGACATCTAAGTTATTATCTTTAACAAACTTCTGCAAATATTCTATATGTGTTGAACCACATTCTCTGTTAATATTAGTTCCGTCAGGCTCATTATTAATAACATATGTCTTAGCTCCTAATGCATCAAATACGTTCTTGGCAATTGCAGAAGCACTTCCGTTAGAACAGTCAAGTCCGACTTTCTTATCCTTAAATGAACGTGTTGCTATCGAAATAAGATATCCTATATATCTGTTTCTTCCCATTGCATAATCCACTGTTTTGCCGATATTCTCTCTCTTGGCAAGTGGAATCTCACCAACTTTACCATCTATGTATTCTTCGACTTTCTCCTCTACTTCTGCTTCTAACTTCTTTCCTTGTGCATTTATTACCTTAATACCATTATCATAATATGGATTATGGCTTGCTGAAATCATTATTCCTAAATCAAATCCATCTGTTCTTACAACATAAGATACACTAGGTGTTGTAGTTACATGTAAAAGATATACATCTGCACCTGAGGCAGTAAGTCCTGCTACAAGTGCATATTCAAACATATAGCTGCTTCTTCTTGTATCTTTACCTATTACAACTTTTGCTTTATGTTCCTTTGAATAATACCAGCCTAAATATCTTCCCACCTTGAAAGCATGTTCAACTGTTAAATCTACATTTGCTTCGCCTCTGAATCCATCTGTTCCAAAATATTTTCCCATTTTAAGTTACCGCGTCTTATAACGCTCTCCTTCTAAATTTTTATTTTAACTAAATCATTTGTTTGTAATTATCAGCTCAGTTAACTTATTGTAATTATATTTTCTTATATTAATTCTAATAAGCAATTCTAAATTTCATAAGTACCTTAACCCGGACCTTCTTCCCGTCCAAGATTAGTGTCCTCAAACATCTTCACTATCTCTTTTAGTGCTTCTTCTTCATCCGGACCTTCACATCTTATCTCTATTTCATCTCCACACTTTATGCAAGCCGCTAAGAGATTCAGAAAACTTTTAACGTTTGACTCTGTCTCTCCTCTGACCGCTTTAATTGCAGACTCATATTGCAATGCTTTCTCTGTAATTTTGCCTGCCGGTCTGAAATGAATTCCTGATAAAACTTTAACCCGCACTTTCTGTTTTACCATTTTTCTCATACCTTTCTACGTTATAATATGCCTGCTTTATACAGGCATATTACACTTTTTTTATTACTGACTTGCATCTGTAGGGGTATTAGTTGTATTTTCTGTACTACTGCTAGTAGATGCTGTCGTTGTTTCACCATTATTGTTACTATTATTTTTTGTTATTAAAACATTTACTCTGACTTCCGAAACTACACGTAAACCTTCAGGCAATGTGAATTTCACAATTACTTCATTATTTCCCTCTACAGTATTCTTCAAATCCACATATGCATTTAAGTTATTAACATTAAAGCTGTCATGATATTTCTGTAAACCAGATAATGTTATATTAACACTAGACTGAACAATTTCTGCCGAATATCCATCCGGAATGTTGTTCTTATCAATCTCGCTTATAGGTATTCTGTATGTGCTCGTAACAAGTTTCTCGATTTTAGCTGTTACATTCATCGTTGAATCATTTTCACTGCACAGGAATACTCCACTTGGCAACTGTGCCGAAACATCTACCGAAACTGAAACATCAGAACTTGCACCAGAGATATTAATTAATTCGTCAGGAAAAACTATGCTCTCTATCTGTTCCGCTCCGGGTCCAGCTATCTTAAGAGTATTCTTATCTCCTGTAACTTCAACTAATTCATATCCATCTGCTACCGTACCTGTTGTTCCAAACTTAAGTGGTACTTCTCTTACAGGATAGACCTTAGCTGTATAATTAACCGTATCTGTATTAGCCGTAACATTAGATTTCATATCTGCTAATGTACCTGTTGCTGTATAATACTTTATATTAAGCTGTGTCGTAAAGTCTCCTGTATGACTTGATAAATCAACATCTACACCCACATGTTTTATCTGATTAATCACAGATTCCGGTGCTGAAACCGTTACTGATGACGGTTCAATACTTTCCTTTCCCAGATAACATGAAGACGTAAGTCCGCTTGTCTGATTAATCTCTATCTCATAAGTCTTAGTTACTATATTCTCAATCTCTAACTTCATAGACATAGTCTTCTGTGATATCTCACAGTCTTTGTCATATTTAGAATTTCTGAATTTCACATATATAGGTACTGCATCAACATTTGATTTCTCACTAAATGGTGCTTCTGCCACGAAATCGTCCTTGCTCATTTTATCTACTTCTGACCTTGGACCTTTTATGGTTACTGTCACTTCCTTACCTGATAGAATAGTATATACCTGATTCTTCTCGGTAATAACTTCTTCATCTAATGTTGTCACAGGTATTCCCTGAATGGTTCTTGTAACTTCCGGATCATCGATATTTACCACAATGAGCCAGAATATTACGGCAAAAAATAATGATAATAACTTGTATGCAATATTATTCGTTAATATCTTTTTCATTGTGTTTTCTTCCCTTCCATATCTTAAATCTCTTTGAATCTACGGTTTTATTCTGCAATGTAACAAGCTCGCTCTTAAGATTCTCACCATCAACATTTCTAATTAATTTTCCACCTTCTGCTACTGAAACCTTACCTGTCTCCTCTGAAACAATAATTGTAAAACTGTCTGTAGTCTCACTGACACCGACACCTGCTCTGTGTCTGGTTCCGAGTTCCTTGCTAAGTTCCATATTATCTGATAATGGCAGATAACATGTGGCTGCTACTATTCTGTCTCCCCTTATAATAACCGCACCATCATGTAGTGGTGTGTTATGTTCAAAAATGTTTATCAAAAGCTGGTTACTTATCTCCGCATCTATTGCAATTCCCGTTCTCTCATATTCAGTAAGACTGATTTCTTTCTCAATTACAATTAATGCTCCTGTCTTGTGTTTTGCGAGTTCATATGTAGCTTTTACTAATTCCGTAATCGTTCTGTCACTGAATCTCTCATTTGTATTCTTCGAATCATCAAATGTAAATATATTGTTGATAAAATTCTTTCTTCCTAACTGCTCTAAGGCTCTTCTTAGTTCAGGCTGAAATACAATGATTGCTGCAATAATACCAACATTTAATGTCTTATCTGCAATCCATAATATTGTATTAAGATTAAAGATTGCTGCTAATAATACAAATACAATAAGAATAACTATACCCTTGAATAAAGTCCAGGCTCTTGTATTCTTTATCCATATCATAATCTCATATATTAATGCTGCTATGATTACTATTTCAACCATATCGGTAATCCCGACTTTAGGTATCGTTATATATCTTTCAACAAATGACACAACATTCTGAATAACTTCTTCCACGTAATCACTTCCTCACAAAACTTCGATTATTTCTTATCTCTGATTCTTTTAATATTTTCTTTTCTAAATATTTACTGACTATTTTCTAATTTCTGATTTTCAAATTGTTCAAATTATTTTGATTATTTCATCTTCTTAACATTTATACGCTTTACCTGTACATCTGATGCAGTAACTTTTATCTTAGGTACTGCTTTGACATAATAGTAATAATCGTCATCTTCAAATTGTGTATATTCTGTTCCCGAATAGTCTACTGCAAGTACAAAATACTGTAATACATAGGATATTCCTATTGCTAAAAGTCCCATTACAGCTACCACCCATACAGGATATATACCATCAATTTCTAATATATATGTTGCACAGACAATTATAATTAATTCTAAAATTCCACCAACAATTATACCTATCTGCATTGAACGGTCTATAGATAAACGTTTAATTCCATATACAACAAGTGCTGCTAATACAAATGCAAGAATTATAACAAACATTTCCTTATTAGCTAATATATTTCTTAAGAATGCACTTGCCTTATCCACACCTGAAGTCTTGCTTCCATTAACTATAGCTTCACTTCCGGCATATTTCATTATAAAGAATACTATTGTTCCAAATACCATTGGTACTATTGCTGTCATAGCTAAGCCAACACCTATAACAAGTGGCATTAAATAAGGTATTCTTAATAGAAATAATATTGGCATAACGAGCAATACATATCCGTATTTAACTGAAAATCTGAAATAGGCAATATACATTATAAGGTATATAACTAATGCAACTAATGCCATCTCTGCTGCTATTCTATATATATTCACTATCAAAAGTAATGACATTAAAAATACTATTACATTGACAGGTAATAGCGAACAGCAAGCCGCTATAATTATGGCTACCACAGGGTTATTTATTATTCCACCAACACCTAAATAATTATTAATCATTAAGACATATGTAAGCGCCAATACAAATCTTATAACCGGCAATATATACGTTGAATGTGTACTATATAATTTTCTTATTTTTTCCTTAAAAACCAAAAGTTTTGTCATCAGAGTCTGTTCCTCCTAATTTTGTTTCGCTTTTACTCTTTTCTTCTCTTTTGTAAACCATATATAATTCTTTTAAATTCTCTGAATATTCTACATTCATATCCTGCATCTTCAGGTATTTTATAGAATAAACCACATACGAAATAAGCATATATACAATAAATGTTATAACATATATAATAAGAATCTTCTTACCAAGAGTAAATAAATTCATAGATACTATATTCTTAGCAAAAAAATCAACTTTATATATTACCCACAACACCAGACACAGCATAAATGCCAATGTTATGGTTATGGCTGTATTAATCATCTTAAGGCCAACATAATCTTTCTTATAATATTTGTTGCTCTTAATTGATTCCTTGCCCTCTCCCTGTTCATATATTGCTAACTTCGTCATAAGTCTTATCTTTTCTTCGTTAAGCATTATCTTCCATATTCCTTTCACAAAATTATCCACAATCTGCTTATCTGTTGATTATATCATAGACAATGCAATTAATCTATTAAATTTTTTTTACGATTGAGGCGGTTATACCATTTTCCAACTGTTGCCTCTTCTTCCAATACTATCATATTGCAAATATGTTACAAAATTGTTACAATTCATTTGTCATTAGCTAAGACAAATAAAAGTATTCAATAAAAAATAAAGGAGGATATTAAAATGTGTTTTAAGTTTATTTCAAACTGTAGCGATTTATGGAACTATATCCGTAATTGTTTTGGTTGCTAATATTATATAATGTGTATTTCAACAGGAGATTCAACTGATAATAACCAGATTCTCTACACTCACTATGGATTTTTATCCGGTTTCCTATAAATAATCAAAAAAAGACCAGTTGGTGTAATTCCAGCTGGTCTTTATATAAAAATGCCATACGCACTGAATGTTCATTTGTGTATGGCATTTTTAATAATATTGCTTTATTATTGCATTAATATATATATTTTATATTATTATTTAACAACATTGAATGCGTTGATTCCAGGATAAACTGCGCTATCGCCTAATTCTTCTTCGATTCTGAGTAACTGGTTGTACTTAGCTACACGTTCTGAACGGCTTGGTGCACCTGTCTTAATCTGGCATGTGTTAAGTGCAACTGCTAAATCAGCGATTGTTGTATCTGCTGTTTCACCTGAACGGTGTGAGCTTATAGCTGTATAGCCTGCTTTATGTGCCATCTTAATAGCTTCAAGTGTTTCTGAGATTGAACCAATCTGATTTAATTTGATTAATATAGAGTTACCACAACCAAGTTTGATACCCTTAGATAATCTCTCTGTATTTGTAACGAATAAGTCATCACCTACTAACTGAACTTTGTCTCCAAGTTCTTTTGTAAGTTTCTGCCATCCTTCCCAGTCTTCTTCATCTAATGCATCTTCGATTGAGATGATAGGATATTTCTCAACAAGATTCTTCCAATGTGCAATTAAATCATCAGATGTAAATACTGTTCCGGCTTTAGGTAATTTGTATTCGCCTTTCTTTCCTGTTTTCCATTCTGAAGATGCTGCATCCATGGCAATCATAAAGTCTTTCTCAGGTTCATAGCCTGCTTTCTTAACAGCCTCTAAGATTGTTTCGATTGCTTCTTCATCAGATTTTAATGCCGGTGCAAAACCACCCTCATCACCAACTGATGTTGCAAGTCCTCTTTCTTTAAGAATAGATGCAAGTGCATGGAATACTTCCGAACACCATCTTAAGCATTCTTTGAATGATGGTGCACCAACAGGCATAATCATAAATTCCTGAACATCTAATCCTGATGATAACGCATGACATCCGCCATTAATAATATTCATCATAGGAACCGGTAACCTGTTACCACTGATGCCACCAAGGAAACGATAAAGAGGAATATCAAGTGATATTGATGCTGCTCTTGCACATGCGATAGATACTGCAAGAATTGCATTTGCTCCTAATTTAGACTTGTCCTTTGTTCCGTCTGCATCTATCATAGCCTTGTCTACTGCATAAATGTCAGATGCATCCATTCCAGCTAATGTATCATTAATAATTGTGTTGATATTTTCTACTGCTTTTTCAACACCTTTTCCTAAATATCTATCTTTCACTCCGTCACGAAGTTCAAGTGCTTCAAATTCGCCTGTAGAAGCTCCACTTGGTGCTGCTCCTCTTCCAACTGTTCCGTCCGCTAATACTACTTCAGCTTCTACTGTTGGATTTCCACGCGAATCTAATATCTCTCTTCCTATTACTTTTTCAATTTCTAAATAATTCATGGCTTTCGCTCTCCTTTCAGCAATTCAAGGTTCTCCCTCCGGAAAATGAAGTTTTCCGGTAAACAAATTCAGAAGTTTTGTTTATAGGGAGCCCTTTATGATTTACACACAAGTTAGTTATGTTTAACTCGTTATGTATTATATCTTATTATTGCCTAAATAACAAGCATTCTATATGAGAGGTTTTATCATTTTCTTTCAAATAATTCTATCTGTTCACCATTAATTCCTTTGATAAAAGCTATCCTTGCTTCTACCTTATCATTAAGTGCAAGAGCAATATCTTTAGGATAGACATGTGGTGCTGCTCCACATTTAAGCGCCTTTTCGAATAAATTATCTACATTATCACATTCAATTGCAATATGTTTAAAAGCACCGTCTCCAAGACTCTCTTCATTAAATATTTCCAAAATATCGTCACCTACCGACAACCAGCAGGCATCAGTCTTAGTCTTAAAATATCCCATTTCCTTTGCATCGAATATTTCCTTATAGAAATTAATTGTCTCTTTGAATTTTGTTGTGTATAAAGCTATGTGTGCAAATCCTTTAATCACTTTTTCTGCCTCCAGGTATTTTTATACTCTGTTATCCTTAAGACTTTCCACCATATTTACCTTATTTACTTTACGTCGTACTAATATAAGTGAAACTACATAGCACAATGTTACAATTACAGAGGCAGTTATACACATCATCTTCTATTCCCATAATTTCTCTTACTTTGTCATTTCTTCCAAGTATTAATTTCTGGCTGTCATTATCAATAATACCCTCAATCACAACTGAATATTCTTCCATTGTATAAGGATTTTTAAATTTTACCGTATCGCCTGCTTTTATTTTATAAGCATAAGCCATTACATTACTGATATAGAAGCCTTTATCAAGGTCAGCCTTTTTACCTACCATATATCATTAATTCTGCCACATAATCTGTCCTTTTGTAAGTAAAGGATATTTAATAAGATTACTTCCTTCTAAATTCTCTCTATTCATATCTACTGCCGAAATCTGGCTGTTATCATATGATGTGTAGTAATAAATCCCCTTATTTGCATTACAGCATGATGTATATAAGGTTATCTCATATTTGCCATCTGCCACTTCACAGCACCCTCTTTGCTGGTCAACGGAACCTAATATATGGAAGAACTGGCTTACGCTTTCCTCCTCTGAGTCACTTGAAATCGAATTTAATTTTGTAAATGCAACCCTTGCAAATCTCGATGTCGATGATAAATCTCCCGGAAGCCCGATTGCTCCCATTCCTCTGCTATATTGCTGCAAATCAAGCATTTTCGAAAATGTATTGTCTGGCTGCTTTGATGATAAACTTATATATTGATTCAATAGAAACATCTGTTGTGGGAATGGTGGGTTATTCGTAAGAACACCCGCTTTATTATCATATATTTTCAAGCCTTCCTTAACACATTCAACCGTTATCGCCTCATTTTCGTCGGCTATAATCCAGTGTAGTTGTGCTGCTGCAAACGCTTCATTAAACTGCGTTCCTACAAGATTCATTTTATCTAATAACTTACGTGCCTCATTTACAGTTGCACATTTACTTAATATCCATGGAATAAATTCGAACTGGGCCACATTCTCCCTCGAATCATCAATCTCTTCATAGACTGCATTTCCAACGAAATTAAGTCCCGCCATACATAAGCCCTTTTCATTAAATGCATCATAATAAAGAGGATACTCATCTGCAATATGCGCCATTCCAACTATTGCATAATGAGTCTTTAACTCACCCATATGTCTGAAATTAAATACATAATTTCTCGGTGTGACCGTTATCTCGTCTCCATAGGAAAATTCATAATCTAAAGTTCTTCCAAAATAAAAATCTTTTGTCTTATAAGTTGCTGCTGTACACATATAAATTCCTCCATAATTATGCTCATATTGTAGTGGTTTCAAAAGTCTTTCACTCACCTATACGCATGCTCTGCTCATATTTTTTTAGACCTTTTGACCCTGGCATCATATAAAAATATATTATAATTCCTGTAAAATCTGCTAAAAACCAGCCAATTGGTATGGCTGCCCATATACCTGTAACTCCGATAAATGAAATTCCCGACAATACATATGCTAAAATCACTCTTTTGCCAAGTGAAATAACTGTTAATATTACAGAAACCATCGGAATGTTAACTGCACGGTAATAGCCATATAGCATAAATAAAATGCCAATTCCTATATAAAATGCACCCTCTATTCTTAAATAGTGTACCCCGATATTTATAATATTTGTCTTAGATGCATTTACAAATATTGCCATAAGCGTCCTTGCAAAACCCACAAGACAATATAGCATATATATCTTCATTCCACTTTTCGCATTATCAGGAACATTCATTATATTAAGAATTTCATTTATTCCACAATATGATATAAGCATTAATATACCTGTCAATGTCGCAATTATTACAAATGATGTTTATATTCCATTTCTTATCAAATCTTCTCTTCTTTTTCCAAATGCCATTGAAATAAATGAACTGCTTCCAAGACACAAGCCGATTATTATGGACGTCAAAAAGGTCATCAAAGTATATGATGACCCTACTGCCGCTAAAGCATTTTCGCCGATATATTTTCCAACAACCCATGTATCAACCAGATTGTAGAGTTGCTACAACACATTTCCAAGCATTAAAGGTATCGCAAATGCCATAACTTAGTTGTAATCTTTCCCTCAGTCAAATCTAAATTAGCCGAATTATTCATTTGTAAATCTCCAAATTTTTAAATGATTAGCTGTACAGTTAAATAGAATAGTCGAATCTCTGACCGACTTTCTTCTCTGCATCAGTTCTTACATTATCACTCTTATAAAGCTGGTTATAATCATCTATCTTTCTCAAAAGCTCGTCAATAGATGATGCCGTAATAGTAATTGTATCAGAATCCCCGCTCACATTTATATCATCTGAATCAGTTTCTGACGAATTCTTTGCTGCATTATTTTCACGACTCTTTTCTAATCTTTCCTGCTTTGCTTCCTTATCAGCCTTTTTCTGCTCTTCTTTCTTCTTAGCCTTATTCTCTGCTGATTTCTTAGCAATACGCTCTTTCTGTGCTTCACTTGATTTCTCAAGAACTGCAAAATATGAGGCTGTTCCATTATCATTAACCTGCATACCATAGCCTTTTACACTTGCTCCACTGCCTGCTATCTTACTTCCAAGTTGTGAAATGCCACTTGCTGCATTTGCAATGATGCCCTCATACTGCTTACGGAACTTCTCGTCCTCAGCCATTCTCTCTATCTTCTCTTCATCAATTAGCACGACCATCTTATTTGCATTAGCATAACTTCCTGCCTGGCTCTTAGCCTGCTCTTTCATATCAGCACTTACTAAGATAAAATCCATATTAGAATATTTCTTCTTAAGTGTCTCATAATATTTTGCCGCTTTTTCAGATAATTCAGGCGTGCCTATTGTCTTTCCACTTACTTTAGTCTTCTTAACTGTATCTGATGCACTTGTTTCAGCAGTCGATGCACTGTCATTAACACTACTATTATTACTCATCTTTGCTGACTTATTAGCAGCTCCTTTATTATTCATATTTGAATATGCTGCTACTCCATTAGCTATTGTTGATACATTTGAATCTGTAAATATACTACTCATTTTTCATTCCTCCTTGAATGTGTAAATAAATAAATTAAATAAAGAAAGAAAGCATCATCCATTTGAATCATTAATAAATTCCTTTTCATTATATATTCAATTGTTTTGGCCGATTCTGAACTCAACCTTCTAATATATTTATCGTACAAATAGATAGAATAGTTAACCCCCTATTCATCCATATAATCATCCCAGTCATCTTCTGCATCGCCATAATCATCATATTCATCCATATTGTCATAATAGTAGTCCTCCGGATCATCATAATCATCCATTGAATCATATGGATTATAACTGCCTGAATGATAATTCTTATTTGCATTTTTCTTTGCTTTTAAATATTCATCGTACTTTTCTCTATTATCCGTTACCCACGTTACCATACCATTTACGCATTTTGCACTAAAGATTATAAAATCACCATCTTTAAAATAATATTCCTTCGCATAAACTATCTTTTTATCTTCTTTATTCTGACTATTCAGATATTGATTTTCAACACTTGTATGCGTTCCTAATTTCGTATTATCTATATCCTTTTCATACATTCCTACAAATGGAACACCATTTTTCACCTTATTTTCATATTTTCTTTTTTCTTTATCCTTTTCTTCTACGTAATCATCAACTTCTGAATCTATCTGTTCAATAAATTCTTTCTCCATACGTCTCTGCTTTTTAGATAAGATATTCAAATTAACATTACTCATATAATATTTTGCCATATCAATCTCACCCCTGCCATATAAAATGTGTGCATTACATATTTCCCGCAACTTCTCGCTTTCTCGAAATTTGTCTAATTCTAAATCAAATAATATGTCATTTGCTTCTGGATAATTTCCCTTTTCCATCAGCTTCTTTGCCTTTGAGTATTTAATATTATTCGATACAACAGGATGTAAAATTGCTATAATTATTACTACAACAACTATTATAAGCTCTATTTTAAGTACCTTTCTCATATATTTTCTCCTTGACATAAATGCTACCCACTTTTGTTTCCACTTTTGTTTCAAAACTAATAAACCAATTGATAAAAATCAATAAATGTATCTATTATTAATATGATTATATCATATTTTTATCTTCTAAATACTTCAAAAAGCCCTCACATCCATCATATACATCTCTATAGGTCTCATCAAACCGGTTACTGTACCATGGATCAGTTATTGACTGGCCTCGCCTCTTAGGATTAAACGAATAATCTAATAGTAATTGAATCTTATTTTCCGTATCTTCTCCGGTAATACGAATCGTATTCCTTATATTAGCCGAATCTGCACAAAGCAAGTAATCATAGTATTGATAATCTTCCTTTCTTACCTGTCTTGCTCTCTTATTTGCAAAGTTGGTATATGGAGTGTTGCCAATATTATGTTTCTTAAGCTCTGCCTGTGCTGGCGGATAAATAGGATTACCTCTTCCATTCCAGATTTCTTCGGCGGACGTTGCCGCCGACGCTATTTCAAATTGTTCTTGTATGCCACGTTTTTCTACCATATCCTTGAGGACAAATTCTGATATTGGTGAACGACATATGTTGCCGTGGCAGATGAATAAGACTTTTATCATAGTTTTGATTTACTCCTTTTTGCCCCGGAATGCCCTGTTTTGCAAGGGTTTCCGAGATTTTCAGTTTTCGCTCTCAAAATGCAGAATGTTACAAAACAGTGCAAAAAAGAGCAAGTTGTTACCACCGCTTAGTAGTAAAATTAGTAGTAAATAGGGAAATGTTTACTACTAAGAGATATTTTGATTTATCTCTTCTAGTTCATGAAGCATAGCACTAATATGTTCTTTTAGTTTTCCCCATTCATCCGGTTCAACAATAACTTGTTGTAGGCAAAGATCTAATATGCTCAAATCAACACTTATTCTCTTTTCCTTTCGTGTAACATAGTTTGTCTTGTAATATGCTTGATGAAAATCAACCAGCGTTATAGATGGATATTTATTACTTTCTATTATTTCTCCATCTCTTTCTTCCAAAAACATCTATGTAATACCATCAGTAAAAATAACATATTTACATGAGCTAATTTCTGCAAGAAGCTCACTTTTGTTATCAACTACAAAATCTGATAATTTCCGGTAGACTGTTTCATCCTTTATAAATACTGGATTCTTTGTTTCAACCATTAATAAGGGTTTAATAGGATTTGAAAAACTATAATCTTTAGTAACAAATATATAATCAGGAACAACATACTCATCATCACCTTTAGGCGCACAAATAGTGCGCATTCTTTTCTTACTTTCGGTTTGATTTTCTGTTCTAGGACCACAACTTCTATCATCATAAATAGGTACAATTTTCAATTTTTCAGAACAACACATTTGAAAAAACGGAATAAAAACCTCGGAAAGATAATGTTCATGATTACAGTCTCTATGAATCTCTATTAATCTTGTTATGAAATCCAGATAGGATATCTTTTCTGCGTTTGAAACTATCTCATAATTAGCATCTTTATTCATTATCGTAATCCTTTCATTGTCATCCTTTTGTAATCATCAAAGTTGCAGTAATGCTCCATTCAAAAAAGGCAAACAACATCATCTGCTGCCTGCCTTCATAAACACAAAGAGCAATTATTTATTTCCTTTTGCAGCATTAAATAAAGTTTTTCGCATTCCTTCTCGCCATTCCTCATTAGCTATACACATTCCCATATAGCAATGTTCGTTAAACATACAGACCTCGCAGACTAATTGATCTACAAACTGCATGAGCATATCGTCATCACTCGGCAATTCATAAGATTCAATCTTTTTAATATCACAAGGTTTTCTTATTCCAAATGATATCTGTCTCCCATTACCAGTCTTTAGATAACGATAAATCTCTCCTCCAAAGGATAAGCAGTTACCCTCCTTATAATCAGCAAAAGGCTCAATAGACATCCAGACGTGGTCTTCTTTTCCTTCATAACAATCTCCATCCATAAGTCCGCCGGATATATAAATGCGATTGAAAACGACCTTGCCCTTCTTTTTATCAAATCTGCTAATCTGACCTTTGAAATCACACCAAGCTTTACTATACCTCTAGCGTTCCTAGAATTAAACAGAGCTTGCAAATACTCCTCGTAGGATAAGTTCTCACCATTATACACATCCTTCATTGCATCATCGGACATATCTATAGTGCCGAACTCCGTTTGCAAATGATAATCCCTGTGGCTATACTCATCCACAAGCTCTTTCCATCGTTCTTCATCCGATGGTTGATGAATAGGTTCAGTAGATTTTCCTTCTACCTCTTCCCGCATTGCATTAATGCCTTCTTCGTAATGATTCAATATCATCTACCTCCTTAAAAAGTGCTACCTTTGGTAGCCTGACATTTTAATCTCGGTAACCGATTGGCATACACTATAATTATATCAGAAAGTATGAATTTTCCACAAAATAACGTCTCAGAGCTAATCCGGAGCGTCACCCCTTTTCCATATTAAATTACCTTAAACATTTTCTGTGACATCGGTTTCTCTTTCTTCTGTGCAACCTCCACCTGTGCCTTCTTAAACTCCTCCATCCGCTTCAATCATTCCTGTATGAAATAGTATGTACACTACTTCATAGTATTTACAGTATATAAAATATGCTAGAAAAGCACTTGCCATCTTCCCTTATGAATTGGGTGCTTTGTTTATTATTCCAGTTCGTCAACTGTAACACACTTTATTTCCTTGAATTGCCTTAACTGCTTATCATTTGTCAAGAATAAATCACACTTTGTAAGACACGCAACCGCTAACTGAATTGCATCCATAGCCTTAAAGCCTTTGTATTCTGCTCTGATTTGAGCTGCCTTTTTAGCAATCTCTTGATTTACTTCTACAATCTCCATATCAATAGTTTCAACAAATCTGTCAAACATATCAATAAATGAATATAGTTTGTTTCTATATGGAAATACAAAATATTCTTCCACTGTTATTACAGAAGTTACAAACTTTTTATCTGCCTCATATCCATTACTGAAAAATTCCTTTACCTTATCATAATACTGTGGGTTATTTTCATTCTTTTCAATGAAGTATATGAATGGTGCAGTGTCAACAAATGCCTTTTTATAATCTGTCATTCTCACGCATCTCCTTCATATATTCATCTACATTCTGTCCTCTTTCGCTTGGAATAACAAAACTGTCCCAGTCAACAGGTGCTTTCTTTACTTTTTTCTGTGGATAATTTAGCATAGTAACAATAACCTCTGCTCCGTCATAATCTCTAATATCTTCATCTTCAATAACAACTGTGTTACCTTGTACAATTCCCTTTACTGCTACTAACATAGGTCATACCTCCTTTAAATTTCTGGATGAAATCGTCGTTTCTTATTATGCTATTATTCATCCTCATTTTCCTTATTATGCTTGTTTTTTTCCCTTACTGTAACAATATCTATCCCCATATCCTTTTCAAGTAATGAGATTACTAATTGATTCATACTCATTCCTTTTGATTTTGCATGATCCTTGATTGGTTGGAGATATTCCTCTGGAACTCTCAATTTTATATCCTTAATTTTCTTCATATATTCTTTTAAACTATCTTATCCATATTCTGCAATCGCTTATGTAGAAATTCCAAACTCTACCTAATAGCATTCTTGTACCGTTCAAATCTGATATTATTTCGCTCATCAGATAAAGATACATTAAAAATCGCTGCATAGTAATCTAACAAGCAATCAATATTTGTTTCTTCTCGAGCGACTAATTCATTCTTCAAATTAAGAATATATTCATCATATCTCTCAAATTCATTCGGCACTTTAATTTTCTTCTCTCTATATTCGGAAACCTTATTTTGATTAAATATTTTTATTGCATCGACAATAATATCTACAAAATAAGTTTTGAGGGATTTTTTCTTAGTTGCAATTCTTCAACACCTTTAAAAAATGTTTACCACCGCATCCACTTGCATATTTACAATATCATTTCGTACTATTTCAAAAGGCATAGGCGACCTCCATATTCAAAAGCAGGTCGATTAATCCTGCAATATATCTAAATACATATCCAATCTGGCATTGATGTATCCTGCAAACAGATTTTCCATTGCCGAAAGATTGTGCTTTACATGATATTCATCAAATGCATTATAATAGGTAATTCTGTCTGTAAACTTAATATCTATAGGCGGGAATCCGGCTTTCATCAACTCAAGATTTACAAGCAGTCTTCCGGTTCTGCCATTACCATCGATGAAAGGATGGATGCCTTCAAACTCGATGTGAAAACGAGCCAGTTTTGTCACGATATGCTCTGTGCTTTCAGCAAAATCATATAGCAACTGTTCCATTTTTGGTTCAATAAGATACGGCTGCACGGGTTCATGCTGTGCGCCCATAATATGAACCGGAACTCTGCGATAAACGCCACGGTCTTCCTTCTTATCCGCAAGAACAAGATAGTGAATCTGTTTGATGATGCTCTCACTAATCGGAACATTATCTTTTACCAGTTCACTCACGAAATCAAATGCTTCTTTATGACCGACTGCCTCCATATGGTCTTTCAACGGTTTCTGGTCAATCGTAAGACCACGAAGAACTAAATCCGTTTCTCGCAGTGTAAGTGTATTTCCTTCGATGGCATTGGAGTTGTATGTGTACTCTATGATAAATTCTTCGTTGAGCCTTGCAACCTCACCCGCGGTTAAAGGTCTTCTGCTATCCAGTTCTACCTTCTTGCGGTCAATTTGCGCCAACAGACTCTCCTTTGACTTATAACGACCATCAGCAGGTTTCTTTGCATCCACGGGAATTTTCCAGCCACGTCCTTCCTGGTACGCACCCGGAATTTTTCCCTCAGAGCAAAGAACTCTGATTCTTCTATCAGAAATGCCCCATTTTTCAGAAGCCTGTTTTACTGTCATAAACATAGATTATCCCTCCAATCTAAGATATAGTATACCTCTTTAACGGAATAATATCAATAATATCGGAACAATATTTACCAAAATAGTGGAACAATGCAACTGCCGTTATACTAAAAAAGACACCTGCATTGCTACATGGTGCCTTCTACTACCCCCATAAAAGTGGATTATAAAAATGTTACTACTAAGGATTTTGTATATTTAGAAATTTTTATTTTCCTCTTTTTTCATATGCATTAAAATCCCCTACTACATATGTAGCCTTATTTTTATTTAAACTGTTAATTATCAGACTCCACATTTCATCACAAGGATTAATATGTACTCTTAACAAAATATCATTATCTTTCTCTATTTCAATAAGTCTATTTCCGTATATTGATATTTTCCGTCTATAAAGGACTTTAAAAAACGACATCAGAAGTTTTGCAAGCCGTCACATATTCTTCATCACTTACTGGTTCAAGCCATTCATTAGAAACATTTTCACCCGGAACCTCTATTGCCAGATGAGAAAACCATTCATTCGGTGCAGCACCATGCCAGTGCTTTACTTCTGCCTGAATATTGATGCAGTCACCCGGCTTCATTTCTACAGCGTCTTTGCCTTCTTCCTGATAATATCCTCTTCCGGCAATACACACCAGAATCTGCCCACCTCCTCTTTTTGCATGATGGATGTGCCAGTTATTTCTACATCCAGGTTCAAATGTCACATTGAAAATTCCAACCTGAGAAGTTGATATCGGTGCAAGAAAACTTCTGCCAGAAAAATACTGTGCAAAGCCATCATTTGGTGCACCAATTGGTAATCCCATCTCTTTTGCATGCGCCCGCATTGCTTCCTCCTCGTATGGTAAATCTCCTTCACCTTCCTCCCACACTTCTTTTGCAAGATTGAATACAGCCCATGCTTTTGGCCATCCTGCATAGATTGCGACATGTGTGATTACTGCTGCAATCTCTTTTTGTGTCACACCATATTTTTTTGCATTTTGAAGATGATATTTTAAAGAAGAATCCGTAATTCCGGAAGCCATCAGAGCAACCACTGTAATGATACTTCTTGTCTTCACACCAATATCCTGGTTGTTCCAGTTTTCACCGAAAAGCACATCATCATTAAAATGTGCAAACTCCGGTGCAAATTTACCAAGTGCATTTCGTCCTGCTGTCTGTACTATTTTTTCCATATTCTGTATACCTCCATAACACTGTTGTTTATAAAGAGTTTATCCATTCACTGATTTCCTGTTTTGTTCCACGATTTAGCAGTCTGCCTTCTGTTATAACTGCGTCTGGTGCAGATAGCTGCAATTCTTTCACAGTGTTCCCGAATCCACTTCCTCCGGATGTTGCAAAAAGCACGATTTTTTTACCACTGAACTCATAGGCTTCCAAAAATGTATTTATAATTGTCGGAGCCACATACCACCAGATAGGAAATCCTAGAAGGATCTCGTCATAAGAACTCATATCCATCTCTTTATTCATAATCTCCGGTCTGTATTTCTTATCACTCATTTCCACACTGCTTCTGGATTTTTTATTCATCCAGTCAAGATCAGCCTTTGTATATGGAACTTTCGGCTCAATCTCAAATAAATCTGCTTTTGCTTCCTCTGCAATCATCTCTGCTACCTTTTTTGTTGTTCCGCTTGCACTGAAAAATGCCACTAATTTTTTACTCATAATAAAAGCTCCTTTCTTCGCAAATTTCTCGCATAAAAATAGATGTATAAGATTTGATTTTCTCTTATACATCTATTTTATACCTGATAATTTTATTATGTCTAATGCTTATATTGAATTCCATTCTATGCCTGAAAAGCATTTATTTCTTCTATCATTTTACTGACTGCCAGAGAATATGGAATATTTCGCCTCCAGGCAATCACAGTACTTGTCGTGATTTCAGGAAAGATTCTTCTCTGTACAAGAATCTCCTCTCGCCAATATTTTGCAGCTCCTTCGATGGATACCGGATATCCCAGTCCATTTGCCGCAATGACTCCTGCATTCGTTCCAAGATTACTTGTAAAAGCAATCTTCAGTTTCGAAAAGTCTTTTCCAAACCAATTGGCAAGTTCACTTTGAACATTCACTCTTTCTGGTAGAATCAATGGTTTTCCAATGAGATTCTCTTCAAATGCCGCCATTTGTCTTGAAAGCGTTGGTTGTGTAATATACAATTGTTCTGCTGCTTTTGTAAAGCTCTGTTCTTTTGCTACTGTCAGAAAATAGCGTAATAGTCTTAATTCCATATTTTCATATTCCTGCTTTTTTGTTGTAACTATTCTATCATATTGCGTCCTAAATATCATCTATATCTTTAATATAACATTTTACAGTCTTGAAACTTATTCCAAATGTCATTGCTATTTTTTCTATATCTATCATTCATTCCTCTTTGTTATCAGAGCTATTTCAATCATAATATTTTTTAAATACTACTCATTCTCCTCATATATCTTATTAACCTCGGCTTCATACACCGATTCAGTATGAGTATCAAATAGTACCCACTCCACCAGTTCAAAGCAATCCTGATTATCCTGTAAGAATCTGTTTACTGTATGTACTGCAATTTTTGCTGCCTGTTCAACTGGAAAACTATATGCTCCCGTTGATATAGAAGGAGATGCAATAGACCTGATTCCATTATCCATTGCCAGCTTCAATGAGTTAAAATAACAGTTAGCAAGAAGTTCCTCTTCTTTATTCTTGCCACCTTTCCATATCGGTCCCACAGTATGAATCACATACTTACATGGCAGATTATATGCCTTTGTAATTTTTGCTCCTCCTGTTTCACATCCATGAAGTGTCCTACACTCTGCCAAAAGTTCCGGTCCTGCTGCTCTGTGAATCGCACCATCTACACCGCCTCCACCAAGAAGAGAGTTGTTTGCTGCATTCACGATTGCCTGTACATCTGTTATTTTCGTAATATCGCCTTTTAGCGTCTTGATTAAGTACATTTTCTTCGCCTTGACATTGCTTTTGCTTTGACTTTTATAATTCATATTTGAAACAGTTTCATAGATTAACCTAACATGACTTGAATATATGTGCTTTCCAGATTCTTTTAGCCTTCTTTCAAATTCTGAAACAAGCATTTTTTTTAGATATAAACCATTTCCCATACCCATACCTATGTGTTTCATCTCTTTAGGTTCTTTTGTTATTGTATTCGGAAATCTTCTCCTTACTTCTACCTCTAGGTTTTCATTCTGTATATAACTGAATCTATATAGCCACATAGCGTTCCCATGAATTGTTATAATCGTAATCTCACCCGGGCACCCCATTGCTCCAGGCTGAGCAAAAGTCCAAGCTATAATATCATATTCCGATATCTCATTAATATTCTGCATTGTTAAATAAATAGGTTTATTCGTTCTATTCTGTATCAATTTCTTTGCTCCTTACATTAATTTGTTTCTCTTAATATTCATAACAAATATTGGCTCAGCTTTCACAATATCCATAATCACTTCTCTTTTTAGGTTAAAGGCTTTTCTTATATTTGTCAATGTTATCTCTTTCAATTTCTTCTGCAGTCTTTCTGCTCTCTACCACCTTCCCCAATTTACTGGATTTCTATTGCCAGCCTGCTTGTTTACCAACTTCATCCCCCACAATAAAGCCAAGCAATGCTGCGAAATAATCAACATTCTTAGTCATCAATCCCATTACACAAATAACAATAATTGCTCCACTACCTACCCATATTGCAGAGTTCCCCTGATTGTGGTTTTTTCTGACCTTATGTAACAGCCACTGAAGGAAAATGGTAAATATAAAAAATCCTACTGCATACAATATTGTCTCCAACATAAATTACCACCTTCTCTCAGATTTCGTCCGGTTTCAAGAAATGTCCACAATTACATCTGACATATGGACCATACTTACCTAAATGATGCTTCTATTCTATCTGCAAACTCCTTTATTACAGGCAATGTCATCTTAAAATGGGAATCATTGAAATTCTTTGAAATCACGGGCTGATATGCACTTTTTACTTCGGAATTTACTCCTTTTTCCACAAATGCCAGTCGCATTACATCCAATACATCATCCCTGACACTACTCTCAATCGCCTGCGCCATTAAAAACTTCTCGATATTA
>OMVQ01000083.1 GCA_900314555.1 uncultured Eubacteriales bacterium
CATTCAAATAATTTTTAACATATGTCTGTACTCTTGAATCAGCTGTGTTCAAATCAGGCATTCCCATACAACCCATAGTAAAGCTTAATCGGCTGTCATCATCATGTACGAATCTTGTATTAATATGCCAGAATGTTTCATCTGTAAGCATATCTGGATTCCAATATTCACCAACCTGTTTTGAAACATCACTTAAATTGTTCTTCCAGCCTGTAATATTTCCCATATGGTTTGCTACGACATCGACGATAACTTTTATTCCATAAGTTTCTGCCTTTGCACAAAGTGACTCAAGTTCTGCCTTTGTACCTAACCATGTAATTCCATTGTCACAAACACTAAATGTAACCGGCTGATATAACTTCCACCAGTTACCTGTTCCTCCACAACTTGGAAAACCAACGTCCATTCCTACAACACCCTCCCATGAATAATCCTTAGGCTGCTGTGCAGGTGAAGTCTGGATTGCTGAATATCCACACTGTGCAATTAAATCTAAATGGTCCTCAATAGTTGAATATGACCAGTTCCAGCAATGAAGTATTGCCGAATCCTGTATATCATCTACAAGTTCATAACTATTATTAGAAGCATAGACAACTTCCTGTCTTGTCCCAATTATTGTTAATCCCGAAAATGTAGACAGAACCATTACTGCTGAAAGAACAGACGCAACTGTTTTCTTCAGCCCACTAAAAAGCTTTTTTCTCATAATCTCATTCTCCTAATCTAATCTTATTACATTTGGCATATGTCCTTCAAAGTTCATATACTCAAAATTAATAGCATATATTTTTGTTAATTATACATAGCACAAAAATATTCATTTAATATCTTTTGTGTTATTTTGCATAAATTTAGGCAAAAATAATATGCTAATATATGATTTGTTCACATATTAGCATATTTTATTATGTATTGTAAAGTTGTTTGAGTATAAAATATTTCAATATCTTTCGACATTTTTCGAGTGCAGGTTAAATTCTACTATTACTCATCTATATCTTTATAGACATTTACATTCTTTATTCTACCACATTCTTTTTCATCAATCCAATCATCAATAACTATACTCAATACAGGGCCTGCATATGGCGGATAACTTAAATGCAACTCATTTATTTTACTTACCACTTTTTGTCCGGACATAAATTCAATTTCTATATTGCTTCCTTTTGCAACGCGTTTATCGGCTTCATATACACAATTAACAGCCGTCTTTTTTTCAAAATTCATTATACCATACGCATTTAATTGTGGCATAATACATACCTCCTCTATATTTTTACTATTTCTACAGTTACTATATAAATATTATTTCGATTATTTTTTCACCTCCTGTTCGATATATATCAATATATTCCACACCTCTATCTGAAAAACAGGTTAACGGTTTGTATATTCTAAATTTTTCAACTATCTCACTGCTATTTTCATATATAAGTTTAATTTTATCAGTTCTTCCATCTTTATCTATATTACAAATCAATGTCTCAAACTTCGGTGCTTTTAATATTTCTAATACTTTTATTATTTTGTTTCAGCAACTCCAATACTTCTTCCTTTGGGATTTCTTCATAACAATCAAACACCTCTATGCATATCATACATATCCATTATCTTACCTAAATTATATTTATTAATTCCCAATGCGTCAATGCTTTCTCTATAAATAGATATAATAAATTTACATAAAAATCAAACAAAACCTTTGAAAATGATTTATACTATATATTGCACAAAAAGTTTGGATAAGATATACTTATAAAATCAATTATATTGTTAATATTAAATCATATTTTTAAATAGTATAAACTACATTTTTATTTTGAAGAAAGGAATATTAAATGAAAAATAAAGATAAAGCAACTATTAAACTAGGTAAAAAGATGTACACAAGAAAAGCTGTCAGAATATATGAATATTGTTTCATTGTAATTGGTTCAATCGCAGCATTTTGTGGGTTATTTTTTGCATCAATAAGCATTATTTTTTTAATATATATGTTACTTATAACTGCCTTTACATTTTTAGTTGCTTATGCCTATCATACTGCCATAAAATCTGATATCAAAAAAGAAGCCGATGAACAATTGAACCTTAAATAGCCTCATCTCATATGTATACAAATTATACAAAATATACTTATGCACTTTTCAACGGAAGCATAAGTATTATAATATCCATTTATCTTTTATATAGGAATGCTTTAGTTTTAATATAACTATCATCTCCTTGATGATATATTGGATAAATTGTTAAGATATTAAAAAGCACAGCCGTTTAACTGTGCTTTTTAACAAACCATCTTCTTTCAGTTCTTCTTCAAAATTCTGTTTCAAAGAATTTATCAAAAATTCATTCAGATGCTTTTCATCATATTTCTGTTCATGAAAAAAAGCAATCAATCCTTCTTTTTCATTCTTGTACATTTCCATGTGAAACTGCTTTTGTTCCTCTTTGGTCATATTTCTTTTTACAGGAATCATACAAACATCACCTTCCTAATGCTTTATCAATGATTTCACCAAAGATTTTTGCTGTTTCTCTTGGTTATCACTGGTTACATATTCAGTAAAATATTCAGCAAAAAAATTCTTTTTCGTCTTCTGCTGCATATTTACTAACTTGCCTTGTAATAAACTCTTTTCTTTGTTCATTTATTTTATCAACAATTTGCGAATGTGTAAACCCTTGTGCTTTTATCAATCATTTAAATGCTTACTCTTTTCTTCCTCTTCTTTAATTTCTTTTTCTAATTGTTCTAGCGTAATATTTTCTCTTATAATTGGTGCATCATAATAACTCGTTAGGTCTGGTTTATACTTCCCACCAACTAATACCATATTCTCTTTTGACTTCATCAAGACACCTCCTTTGTGCATCTAGTATACTCATATTATACAATCCTGAAGTATACTTTTCAAATCTTTTATCAATTTATACCCAAAAATAAGAAAGGATGATTAGTATGAAACTACCAAACGGATACGGAAGCGTTGTTAAGATGTCAGGAAAACGTAGAAAACCATATGCTGTCAGAATTACGGATGGAACAAAACTTAATAAAGATGGCAGACGAATACAGAAATATAGATTTTTAGAATATTTTGAAAATCGTTCTGATGCACTTACCTACCTTGCCAATTATAACAGTAATTCAGCAATAAAAGAACATTCTGAATATATTAAAAACCCTACTTTAAGGGAAATGTATGATGAATGGATAACTCTAAGGACATCAGGTAAAAATGCAATTAGTCCTCTTACACGAAGAAACTATGATATTGCCATTAATCGTTTTGAAAAACTTCATATGGTTAAAGCAAGATACAATGAGTGGAAAAAATACCTTATAAGTAATAAATTCGGAAATCATTATACATATGGTGTATTCTATGATTCTTTCAACACTACTATTAAAAGGCTTGGTATGAAACATAATCCTCACGATTGCAGACACACATTTGCTTCACTTGCTGATAACGTCCAAATGAATGAAGTATGTCTTAAGAAAATAATGGGACATTCTATCCAGGATATTACTAAAGGTGTATATACTGACAAAACACCTGCTGAATTACTTGCTGAAGTTCAGAAATTAAATGATTTGTTCTAAAGCCTATTATCTGCCTATTACTCGCCTATTACTTGCCTATTACGACCTGTTTTTACCCACTTATTTTATGAATTGTCAGAATTGTCTATTTTAATAAAAGAGTTGCTTAGCAACTCTTTTAGGCGCTGATGTGTGCAAGCTTAAGCTTGTAAAATTCATTTTCACATCAGTCGCATCTATGCGGAGCTTTAGTTATAAAGGAATGTTATGAAATAATTTCCTTTATAACTAAAAAAAGCCCCTAACCACAAGGATTAGGGGCTTCATAAGGTATTATTAGCAAATACCCTGTGCGTTCATAGCATCAACAACTTTTTCGAATCCGGCAATGTTAGCACCTACAACGTAGTTACCCTCAAAGCCATATTTCTTAGCTGCTGCATCAAGGTTATGGAAGATATTTACCATGATGTTCTTTAATTTAGAATCAACTTCTTCGAATGTCCAGCTTAATCTTTCGCTGTTCTGAGACATCTCAAGTGCTGATGTAGCAACACCACCTGCATTAGCTGCTTTACCAGGAACGAAGTATACTCCGTTTTTCTGTAAATATTCTGTAGCTTCTAATGTTGTAGGCATATTAGCACCTTCGCATACAGCCATAACGCCATTAGCTACTAATGCTTTTGCATCATCAAGATTTAATTCATTCTGAGTTGCACATGGAAGAGCGATATCAACTTTAACAGTCCATACACCTTTTCCTTCATGATATTCAGAATTTGGTCTGTATTTCTTGTATTCTGTAAGTCTTGCACGATTTACTTCTTTGATTTCTTTAAGTGCTGCAACATCAATTCCGTCTGGATCATATACCCAACCATTTGAATCTGAAACTGTTACAACTTTAGCACCTAACTGCTGTGCTTTCTCTGTTGCATAGATAGCAACGTTACCTGAACCAGATACTGCAACTGTCTTACCAGCGATATCCTGTCCATTGCATTTTAACATTTCTTCTGTAAGATATAATAAACCATATCCTGTAGCTTCTGTTCTAGCTAAAGAACCACCATATGATAAGCCTTTACCTGTTAATACGCCTTCATATACGCCTCTGATTCTCTTATACTGACCGAACATATAACCGATTTCTCTTGCACCTGTTCCGATATCACCTGCTGGAACGTCTGTGTCAGCACCGATATATTTGCAAAGCTCTGTCATAAAGCTCTGGCAGAATGCCATAACTTCTCTATCTGATTTTCCCTTAGGATCGAAGTCAGAACCACCTTTACCACCACCGATTGGAAGACCTGTAAGTGAGTTCTTGAAAATCTGTTCAAAACCTAAGAATTTGATAATACCTAAGTTAACAGATGGATGTAATCTTAAACCTCCCTTGTATGGTCCAATTGCACTATTGAACTGTACACGGTAACCTGTGTTAACCTGAACCTGTCCTTTGTCATCTACCCAAGGAACTCTGAATTTAAACTGTCTTTCAGGATTAACTAATCTTTCAAGTAAAGCATCCTTTCTGAATTTCTCCTCATTAGCCTCAACAACGACTCTTAATGATTCTAATACTTCCTTAACTGCCTGATGGAATTCAGGCTCTGCAGGGTTCTGTTTTACAACCTGCTCAATTACCTCGTCAACATATGACATAGTGGTTTCCTCCTTCACACATATTATACAATATAAATTTTTCTATAAAGTAAAAAATACCTCAGGGTACTACAAATAAACGAGTTATGTAGCCGCCTTTGGTATCAACCTCGAAAATCATTATATTACTTTATTATACTAAAGTCAATATCTTTTATAAAAATTTTCAGCGGCAGGTATTTTTATCACTATATTTCTATATCAAGCTCCACAGGGCAGTGATCAGATCCCATAATCTCTGTATGAATTTTTGCATCTACGAGATTATCCTTAAGTGACTCTGATGTAAGAAAATAGTCTATACGCCAACCTGCATTCTTAGCTCTGGCGCTGAAGCGATATGACCACCATGAATATATATCTTTCATATCAGGATAAAAATATCTGAACGTATCTATAAAACCTGCATCTAACAAGTCTGAGAACTTTCCTCTTTCCTCATCTGTAAATCCTGCATTTTTTCTATTAGTTTTAGGATTCTTTAAATCTATCTCATTATGTGCAACATTCATATCACCACATACGATTACAGGCTTATTTTCTTCTAATTTCTTCAAATATTCTTTAAATGCTTCTTCCCATTCCATTCGGTAATCTAAACGAGCTAATTCATTCTGTGAATTTGGTGTGTAGACATTTACCATATAATATTTATCATATTCAAGTGTAATTACTCTTCCCTCTTTATCATGTTTCTCTATGCCGATACCATAGCTGGCACTTATTGGCTGCTCCTTTGTAAATATAGCAGTTCCCGAATATCCCTTTTTCTCTGCATAATTCCAATATTGATGATACCCCTCTAATTCAAGGACCAGTTGTCCCTCCTGCATTTTGCTTTCCTGTATACAGAATATATCTGCATCCATTTCCTTAAATATATCCACAAAACCTTTCTGTACGCACGCACGTATTCCATTTACATTCCAAGATATTAATTTTTTCATTTCTTTAAATATAGTTTATTTGGCATTTATATTTATACTATGCCAATGTAACTTTTCCTTTCTATATTTTTATTTGATTCTGATTAATATTCCACAAACTTACTTAGTCGTGAGACACAATTCTTTATAATAAATTTTATAACAAATATGGTAACATAAGATGTGCCAGACCTAAGAATACAAAAAATCCTAATACATCTGTTGCTGTTGTTAAAAATATTGACGAAGCTAATGCAGGATCAGCCTTGCACTTCATTAATACTAACGGAATTATTATTCCAAAAAAGCCTGATATTATCAGATTTGCAATCATTGCTAAGAAAATAATAACTCCTAAATATACATTTCCATACATAAAATATACAATTATTCCAGTTATTAATCCGGTTATTGAACCATTTATCAGTCCAAGTCCCACTTCTTTCATTATTAGTTTTATCTTCTGTTTGCCATTTATATCACCGATAGCAATACTTCTTACCATAATTGACAACGTCTGGGTTCCCGCATTACCACCCATTCCTGTGACAATTGACATTGTTGCCGAAAGTGCAACTACCTGTTCAATTGTACTTTCAAATATTTTGATTATTGCTGCCGCTAAAAATGCTGTGAAAAGATTTATTATAAGCCATGGTAATCTAAGTTTAATTGACTCACTAATGCTGCTATCTAAATTCTCTTCCTTACTGACACCTGCTAATCCATACATATCCTCTGTATGTTCTTCTTCGATAACATCAATGATATCATCTACTGTTATTATACCTATTAATGCTTTTCTTTTATCTAAAACAGGTATTACTTTCAAGTCATATTTCGAAACCAGCATTGAAACTTCTTCCTGGTCAGTCTCCGGTTCAACTGAAATATATTCTTTGTCCGCTATATCTTTCAGAATAACATCATCATTTGATATTAAAATATCTCTTAAATCTGCTATACCTATTAATTCACGTTTAGAATCTATTACAAATATTGACTCTATTACTTCTGTTTTAGGTGCTATATTTTTAATTTTAACCATAGCTGCCTTGATAGTCATATTACCATTAAGTGCAATATATTCCGTTGTCATTATACCACCGGCACTGTCCTGGGAATAACCAAGAAGTTCCTGAATTACTTTCTTATCGCCCTCACGCATAAGATTAACTATCTGTTTACTTCTGTCTATCGGCAGACAACTTAATATATCTACAATATCATCTTTTTGCATATAATTGAATATATATAGAATTCTGTAATTATCTAGTTCAGCTATAATTTTCTTCTGGACTTTCTCATCAGCCTGTTCAAGAATATCTGCTATTTTCTCATCATTTGCTATTTTGCAGAAATTTTTAACTATCTTCTCAGAAGTATTCGAAAAACTTACCGCTATATCTATCGCTTCTAAATGTTCATATAATTTATCCATTCGGCTTTTATCTTTTTTCTCGACCGCATCGATAAATTCATCTATATTAGTTTTTACTGCTTCCATATTATCAGGCCTCTTTTCTATGCATTTTAGATTATGCATTATTTAGATACTTTTCCCAAGGATAATTATATAACACTATTTTTATATTGTCACTAAAACTAATAAAAGTCTCTATACAAAATTTCTCATCTTTTATCAGTGTCTCTATCTATTCACCATTGTACTTACAGATCACATTGGTACTATTCTCCTGTCCATCGTACTCAATCATATTTTTCTCTACCATCTCTACCAAGTATTTGTATGCTGTACCTCGCATTTTTCTATCGGAAGCAGATTGTCTTCAATAGTTTTAATATATCTGGTGCTCAATATATTCAAGTGGTTTTTCACAAAGAAAAGAGGTGTCGCAATTGCTAACACCTCTCCTGACTATTTCTGATTTACAAAATTAACATTAAAATACAAACAACAGCTATTATCGCTCCAATAGCACTAATCACTGAATAAATTTTCTTTGATTCCGGATCACTTTTATCCTTTGCTAAATAATAAATTCCTGCACAAAGAATAAGAAGTCCTATAATCAATCCTATGATTTTAACTACCACTATTTTTTCCTCCATTTCAAAAGTAATGATGAATTTATAATTACAAGTACAGAACCCGCATTATGCACTAAAGCACCTACTATCGGATTTAAAGTACCTATAATTGCCAGTATGATAGCAACAAAGTTTAAACACATTGAAAATGTCATATTTAATTTTATTGTTGTCATCATTCTCTTAGAAAGTGCCACTAAATGCGGAAGTTCTTTTACTTCGTCATCTACCAAAGCAATATCTGCTGCATCAACGGCAATATCACTTCCTATACCTCCCATAGCGATTCCTACGGTAGCTCGTTTAAGTGCCGGAGCATCATTTATTCCATCGCCTATCATACAAACCAACTTATTTTCTTTTTCACTTTTATCAATATATTTCAATTTATCTTCTGGCAGACACTCTGAACGGTACTCTGAAATATGTAATGTTTTTGCTATACTCTCTGCGGCATTTTTATTGTCGCCCGTAAGAAGAACTGGCATAACTCCAAGTTCAGAAAGTTTTGTAATCATTTGACTACTTTCATTTCTGAGCACATCAGAAAGTACAATATATCCAGTAAATTCTCCATCAATACCTATGTATATTACTGTACTGCCTTGTGTATAAAATTTGGAAATCTCGGTATTGACGCAAACAGAAATATCATTTTCTTTCAAAAGTTCACTATTTCCTGCAAATACTTTCTTCCCATTTATAACAGAAGATACTCCCCTTCCAACAGTCATCTTGAAATCTTCACATTTTGAAATTTCTCTTGAAATTTTTTCTTTATATGAAGTCACTATTGCTTTGCCAATAGGATGTTCTGATAGAATTTCTGCTGCCGACGCATATGAAAAAATATCCCTATCTGAAAATTTTTTTGACACACTTTTAAATGCTGTAACAGTAAGTTTTCCACAGGTCAATGTTCCTGTTTTGTCAAAAGCAATCGTTTTAACTTTTGAAAGCCTTTCAAGAGCATCGCCTTCCCTGACAAGAAATCCGTGCTTAGTCGCATTTCCTATCGCCGCCATTATAGCAGTAGGTGTTGCCAAAACTAACGCACATGGGCAAAAAACAACAAGTATTGTGACTGCTCTGATTATCTGACCACTAAATAGCCAAGTAAGAGCAGCAGCAGAAAGGGCAATAATTACAATCCAAGTTGCCCAGCGGTCAGCAATTCCAACAATTTTAGCCTTTCCCGCATCTGCTGACTGTACAAGTTTAATCATTCTCTGAATAGAACTATCTTCTCCAACCTTTGTAGCTTTCATTTCAAAGACACCAAATTGGTTGACTGTACCACTTGATACTTCGTCCCCAACCGTCTTATCAACAGGCAATGATTCTCCCGTCATAACTGCCTGATTGATAGACGTTTGCCCTGAAATAATAACTCCGTCAACCGGAATACTTTCCCCTGGTAAAACTCTAATAATATCATCTTTTTTTACCTTATCAGCAGCTACAACTTTCTCATTATTATTTTCGATAATTCTTGCTGTTTGAGGGGTTAGTTTCACAAGTTTTTCGATACCTGCTCTTGCCTTTGCAACTGTCAAATCCTCAAGTAATGCACCTATCTGCATAATAAAAGCAACCTCTCCGGCAGCAAAATCTTCTCCAATGCAAACTGAAGCAATTAAGGCAAGCGAAACCAGTACATCTGCCTTAATATCAAATTCTGTAATCAAACCAATGATTGCTTCAAGAATAATTGGAATTCCACAAAGAATAATGGCAACCCAAGCAACATTAAACGGAAGCTTAATAGTTCCTGTTAGGCTGAGTAGAAGTGCAACACCCGAAATAACAAGCAATGTTACATCCTTTTTTACACCACCAAGTTCCAACAAACTTTCGAGCTTTTTCATAAGCTGTTTCATATAATACCTCTTTTCTATACCCTATGGAGTATGGGTTTATTATACTTATAGGGGTATAGGTTGTCAATAGAAAAAAATAAATACAGCCAATATTCAAATCTATTTTTAGAAATTATCTAATTTCAGATTTAGAATATCGTCTGCATTTATAATGCTTACAACTTCTTAGAATTTATTAAATATAGCTTATCCCATATTAGCAAAGCGTTCCACCGCTTTTGTAAAATTCTCAATCGTTTTATCTGCATCGCCGTGTTCAATACCATCACGAACACAATGCTTAATGTGTCCTTCAAGCACTACTTTTCCACATCCGTGTAATGCCGACTTAGCTGCATTTAATTGTGAAAGAATATCCTCACATGGAACATCTTCATCAATCATTTTATCTATCGCCTGTACCTGACCAATTATTTTCTTTAATCTACGATGTAGACTTTCTGAGTCCATACATTGTTTCATATTATTGCCTCCATCCCATAAGTGGTATATGTTATTATAGTCTTAATTTTTTGTGTCAATACTATAGGTCTGATTGAGGTACTCCAAGTATATCCTCATCATTTTTAATCATCTGTCTGTATTGTTCTTTTACACTCTCCGTTGCAAGTATATGTACCTTTCCATTAAATCCAAACATCCAACAAAAAATGTACGACTAGCTGATACTTCGGTCTGTACCTTGAAAGAGGTTCATTTCATACTTTAAGCAAATATAGAGACTCTTTAATTTCAATATTTAATTATTTTTAGACATAAAAATAGCTCCCCGAGTTGGGCTCGAACCAACAACCCCACGGTTAACAGCCGTGTGCTCTACCATTGAGCTATCGAGGAACATCAATTACATATGATATTATAACTCATAATTTCTTATTGTCAACTGTTTTTTTAATATTTTTTATAATATTTCAGCAAAAATACGACATATTCTTTATTTTAATACTTTTATTTTTTAATATCTTGTATTTCATATTTCAAATTCGATATACTACCCCAATTACATAATGATATTAAAACTATATAAATACTTCACATACAAAATAGCCATACAAAAATAATAACGTTAATATTATTTTCATATGGCTATTAAAAGCTATTATCATCAAATCATATTATTTCTTTAATTATGATTTAATAATGCCTTAATTGTACTTTAATCGTTCTTTAGTTATACCTTAATATACTTCAATTATTCTTTAGTTATTCACTAAAACATCTATGCACTCTGTAAGTTCACCAAGTGAAACTTTGATAGACTGGTTAATATCGCCTGAATTTCTGGCAAGTTTACCAACTTCATCTGCTACTACAGCAAAGCCCTTACCAAATTCACCTGCTCTTGCAGCTTCTATCGCGGCATTAAGTGCAAGTATCTTCTGTTTTGATTCAATCTTATCAAGAGCTTTTGATTTCTCTTTTAACTCATCTAATAATCCTGAAGCTTTATTCACGTACTCACTGTTTGATTTCTCTTCATCATCTTCTAAACGCTTATCTTTGATTACATCATTAATAAGTCTGTTTACTAATCCCTCTAGATGATTAACTTTCTCTTCATCTAGAACATCTTCACTATAAATTAATGCTTTTCCCAATAATTCATCTTCTGATGTTATCTCCACAACCGATACTGCTAAACTGTCATCAAGAATCTCTTCGTCAGCACTAAGTATGTTTCTATTCTCTGTATTGGCTATCTCAAATTTTACATCTACTAAGCCTTCTAAGTCTTCCTTTATGCCTTTTAACGATTCTAAATCAATATAATCTGTTATCTGCATCTTCTTCAGCTCCTTGCATTATAATTTACATTTTTCAACATAAAATGATTATACCATATATATCATTTTTTAACAATAGTATGATTTTCTTTACTTTGTTTTTATTTTTTTGTGCAAATTATACAAATCATCTGAATATCCATAAATTTTAAATCCAACCTTTTACTTCAGCTTAATATCTGTATTTAGTGTTCGTCCTTTTATTTCATCTGAATACCCACAAGTTTTTAATCTGGCCTTTTATCTCATCAAATGTCCACCTCTTTTTACTGTTCTTTCTACTGTTTGGATCATTTACTATTATTTTACCATCTTCAACTCCGGCAAGTACTATAAAATGTCCTTCTGTTGTAAAATCTCCTGGTCCGACACTGCATATTATCGGATTGCCTACTTCTAAGTTATTGTATACTCTGTTTTCATCTAATGGAATTTCGATAGATTCAAGTCCTAATTTTCTTGCGCCACTGCTCATCAATGCCCATAATGTACCACTATCTGAAACATATCCTGATTCTTCGCTAAAGTTCGCCATCCACGCAGGATTCATATAATTATTTTTAAGAATATATGTTGCAACCATCGATAAACAGGTAGGTCCACAGCCATTTATACCAATTATTCCATCACCATATTTATCATAGCCCCAACGCTCATCCCACTGCATAAATAAAGGCACACCTCTGCAATCTGTGTCTTCATCAATTGAAATATCTATTTTCTTATCCTTATTTTCCGGATAATCATATACAAACTGAATTGCTTCTGAATTACGTTTGGCTAATTCTATCAAATCTGTCGTATAATTATCTTTATTCTTCATTATATAATCAAGCTGTTCTGATTGTTTGGCATTTCTTGAACTCACCACAAGATTCTGTATCTCCTCAGCAACCTGTTTATCGTCATCATCCATATGAAGTATCTTATCAGCAGCATAACATACAGTAATAAGCATAATTATCATAAGTAAGATTTTAATAAAATACTTAATTCTTCGTTTTCTTCTTCTGACTAATTTTCTCTTATTCATAAGCATTAATCCTCATTTCTAAGTAATTCGTCACATTTTACCGGTTATTATCGACCTATATATTGTAGCATATCCAAATTCTTAGATTTTTAATTGTTACTTATGACTTTATTAAGAATTCTTTAATATCAGGATAATTCATATATAATCCTATATATTCCTATACAATACAAAAATACCAAGGCTTCTAAAAACCTTGGTATCTATATGTTATATCTCTATTTAATTCTCAATTATATAATAATTAAGCAAGTTTAGATTTTGCAAGTTCTGCTAATTTAGCAAATCCCTCTGCATCGTTGATAGCCATTTCAGATAAGATCTTTCTGTTGATTTCAACTCCTGCAACTTTTAAACCATACATAAATTTGCTGTATGATAATCCGTTCATTCTTGCAGCAGCATTAATTCTTGCGATCCATAACTGTCTGAACTGTCTCTTCTTCTGCTTTCTGCCAGCATATGAACTTGTTAATGCTCTCATAACTGACTGTTTTGCTACTCTATACTGTTTTGATCTAGCGCCTCTGTAACCTTTAGCGAGTTTTAATGTTCTATTATGTCTTTTTTTAGCGTTCATTCCGCCTTTAATTCTTGCCATTTCAGTCTTCCTCCTATTTTATTTTATCCTATAAATATGGTAATATTTTCTTCATATTCTTTACGTTTGTTGCATCTGTAATAGTTGCTTTTCTAAGATTTCTCTTTCTCTTAGTTGTCTTCTTTGTAAGAATATGGCTCTTGTAAGCTTTCATTCTCTTTAATTTACCTGTACCTGTTTTTTTGAAACGTTTAGCAGCAGCTCTGCTTGTCTTCATTTTTGGCATTATGTTCGTCCTCCTTAAATTCATCTATTTTTTAACTATATAAATAAACAATATCTTATATTGATTATCTCTTTTCAGCTAAAAACATCTGCATACTTCTTCCTTCTAATTTTGCAGGCTTTTCTACTACAGAAATGTCTGAAAGTAACTCAGCAAAATCGTCTAATATATGTTTACTACTTGTCATATGTGCCATTTCTCTTCCGCGGAAACGAAGTGTAACTTTAACTTTGTCACCTTTCTCAAGAAATTTTCTAGCCATATTTGCTTTTGTCTTCATATCATTAGCTTCAATATTAGGTGATAATCTCACTTCCTTAATATCGATTGTTTTCTGTTTCTTCTTAGCTTCTTTCTCACGTCTTGCCATCTCGTATCTGTATTTACCGTAATCAATAATCTTACATACAGGTGGTTTGGCAGTTGGAGCAATTTTAACTAAATCTAAATCTGCTTCTTTTGCAAGTTTAAGAGCTTCTTTAGCCGACATAATTCCTAACTGTTCGCCGTCTTCTCCAATCAATCGAATTTCTTTGTCTCTTATCTGTTCGTTAATATTTAATTCGCTAATAGTAGTGCACCTCCAAAAAAAGTGGATAGTCAGACTATCCACTTTCAAATTAACGCTTACGCTTATATTCAAAATATCAACCATATGTCACTCGTTCGTGCATAGGTGAGAGTGGATACTCTGCTTCATTTATTTTTCACAACTTTGATAGTTTATCATTGTTATGATATTTTGTCAATATAATTTTTAACTTTATTTATATTATTTTATCTTCTATTCCATTCTGAAAGTAGAACATCTTGTATCACGACAAGTACATGCATTGGCACCATCTACATCGATTGATGAAGCTGTACAGCAACATGTGGTATTATGCACACATTTCTCTGCCATACAATCGATTTTTATAGAATGATTTGGTGCTGAACTACAACCACATGAGTTGCTAAAATTATTCTCTGGTCTGTCCTTAAAGCTTGCACATGCGGTTTCATCAGATATCTCGGCTGTTGTACCGTCTACTTTTATACTGTCTAAGCAACATAATTTCTCTTTGTTGTAATAACAATTGGTTACGGAACATTTTAAATCAGTCATAATTTTCCTCTTTTCTATTTTATTATAACTTAACGTTACCGTAATATTTTGTCTCAATTGATATTATTTTATGCAGCTTATTTATTGCTATTTAGCATTGCTTAAGAATTTCTCAATGCCCTCGATTGCAGCTTCTTCATCTGTACCATCTGCTGATACTACTACATCTTCTCCTGCTGCAAGACCAAGTGTCATCATTCCCATAATGCTTTTAGCATTAACTCTCTTGTTCTCATGTTCTACATAAATAGAGCTGTCATACTGACTTGCAGTCTGTACAAACATTGCTACAGGTCTGGCTTCAAGCCCTGATTGAATTTCGATTTTCATATTTTTGGTTATCATAATAATCCTCCTTAGCTTTCACGTAAGTCATCTGCGATTTCACAGATTTTTCTTAACCTATGGTTTACACCGGATTTGCCTACAGCCGGGGTTAACATTTCTCCTAATTCTTTCAAAGAAGCATCAGGATTATCAAGTCTTAGTCTTGCCATCTCTTCTAGATTATCTGAAAGCACTGACAAGCCAACCTTATCCCGGATAAACTTTATATCTTCTATCTGCTTTACAGCAGCCGATACTGTCTTCTTTAGATTAGCTGTTTCACAATTCACTTTACGGTTAACTGAATTACGCATTTCTTTCAGTATCCTCACATTTTCTAAATCCATAAGTGCTACATGCGCCTCCATAACATTTAAAATGTCTACGATTCCGGCGCCTTCTTTTATATATACCACAAAGTGCTTCTTTCTTTCAACTATTTTCGCATCAATATTAAAATATTGAATTATGTTCTTTAATTGAAGTGCTTTATCCTCTGTAGTACATACGATTTCAAAATGGTAAAATTTCTCCGGAGCACTTATTGACCCGGACGCTAAAAATGCGCCTCTTATGAAGGCACGTTTACAACACTCTTTCTGTATAAGTATATTACTTGAAACCGAAAGATTTTCACATATTTCACCATACTCATCAATTAACTTCGATGCCTGTAATACTTTCATGGCATCTTCATGATGTTTAATTGTAATCGTATAATTTCTTAATTTAGAACTTTGTCTGATTGAAATTTCCGTATCTATATTATATGCTTTTTTCAATAATGTAAAGTATTTTCTTGCAACAGCAATATTTTCCGTATGAATTCTTACCGAATATGTATCATTTTTAGATATTCCAATTCTGCCACACAGACTTATTATTGCCGCTACTTCTGCTATCTGGCAATGTCTTGCAACCGGACACTGTTTCGATAATTCATCCTTAACTTTTCCTGAAAATGACATTGTATTCCTCTTCTTTTAACTTAATGTTTTATCTCATAATATCTCTATGTGCAACTTTTATACCAAGATTCTTGTCCTCTGACAATCTGTCATACAACATATTTGCAACTGTTACCGACCTGTGCTTTCCACCGGTACAGCCCACTCCGATAACTAACTGGTTCTTGCCCTCTTTAACATAATTAGGTATTAAAAACTTAATCATATCATAGAGTTTATCAAGGAATTTCTGTGATACTTCGGATGACATAACGAAATCTTTCACTTCATCATCATTTCCCGTTTTATGCTTAAGTTCATCTATATAATATGGATTAGGCATAAATCTTACATCGAATATAAGGTCAGCATCAACAGGAATTCCGTACTTGAAACCGAATGATAAAATCGTAACAAAAAGATTCTTATATTCTTTATTTTCCACAAATATTTTCTCTATTTCCATACGAAGTTCACGTATTAAAAGTGTACTTGTATCTATGATATAATCAGCCTGTTTTCGTAGAAATTCTAACTGTTTTCGTTCGTTTACAATACCCTCATCAACTCGTCCCTCAGGTGTCAGAGGGTGGGCACGCCTGGTCTCTTTAAATCTCTTGATAAGCACATCATCATTAGCATCAAGGAACAGAATCTCATAATGATAGCCTGATTTCTTCATTTTATCAAGAATATAATCTAACTCACTTAATGCCTGTCCACTTCGTATATCTATTCCCAGTGCAACATTTTTATCATTAGAATTCTTATCACTGAAAGTCAGCTCTGCAAATTTCAATATAAGTTCGATAGGAAGATTATCTACACAAAAATAGTTATTATCCTCTAATGTTTTTAAGGCACTACTTTTACCTGCCCCTGACATCCCTGTAATGATAACAAATCTCATACACTAATCTCCTTTCTCTTATTCTGAACAATTTATGATTTATTGCTATAATAGCAATGAGAATTAACCTATTATTTTAACTTCAGGTTCTAATCTCACGCCAAATTCAGCTTCTACTTTATCAGCCACATCTTTCATAAGTCTGATTATATCTGTAGCTGTTGCATTTCCTTTATTTACCACGAAGCCACAGTGTTTCTCCGATACACATGCACCGCCTACACTATAGCCCTTAAGACCTGCATCCATTATCAGTTTACCTGCAAAATATCCCTCAGGTCTCTTGAATGTACTTCCCGCGCTTGGATACTCCAAAGGCTGTTTATCCCTTCTCTGCTTAAGAAGTTCATTCATTCTATCACTTATTTCATCTTTATTTCCGGCTTCTAACTTAAGTTTTGCAGATAGAACAATATAATCTTCTTCCTGAACAATACTCTTTCTATAGCCAAATTTCATATCTTCATTTGACTTTTCAATGATGTTACCTGATCTATCCATAAGTGTTACACTTATAATAATGTCTTTAAATTCGCCTCCATATGCTCCAGCATTCATTGCAACGGCACCACCAATCATTCCCGGTATTCCCGCCGCGAATTCAAGTCCGCTTAGCGAATTCTCACAGGCAAAATTAGCTATTTTAGAAACGTATGCACCTGCTTCACATAACATTATCTTATCATCAAGTGTTATATTAGAAAGTTTCTGTCCGATTTTAACGATTACACCATTATATCCCTCGTCTTTAACTAAAAGATTGCTTCCATTACCAATAATGTAATAGTCAGTTTTGTCTTTTAGAAATCTAATTAGTTCAGCTAACCTTTCGACACTGTCAGGAGTAACAAAATATTTTGCCTTACCACCCGCCTTAAATGTAGTATGTTTGCTCATATCTTCATCAGTAAATACATTCTCTTTGCCTAAGATATCGATTAATTCCTGGTACATATACTTTTTACTCCTTTACAACTATCTAAAACGCCGCTTATTAAGCGGCGCAATGTCATTTCTTATATTTCAAATTATATTAATCCAAAATAAGTGCTGCTGCACCATACATTCCGGCATCATTGCCTAATGTTGCCAATGCAAATTTAGCATTTTTAGTTGCATGGAAAGCATTTGCAAGGAAGTTCTCCTCTATTTTATCTAAGAGGAATTTACCTGCTTTACTTACACCACCACCGATTACGATTACCTGTGGGTTTGTAACTGCTGCAATACCTGCAATTGCATTTCCTAAATAATATGCAAGTTTATCTACTACTTCCATTGATAATTTATCGCCATCTTTAGCTGCATCAAATATATCTTTACATGTGAATTCTTCCATACCACGTAATACTGAATCTTCTTCTGATTTAGCGAGAAGTTTCTTAGCTTCTCTTACGATTCCTGTAGCAGAACCTACTGTCTCTAAGCAACCTTTCTTACCACAACCGCAAGTCTCAGCATCATCTCCAAATACTGCAGGAATATGTCCAATCTCACCTGCTGCACCATTCGAACCTGCTATTATCTTTCCGCCGATGATTACACCACCGCCAACACCTGTTCCTAATGTAACGAGAACTAAGTCTTCAAAGCCTCGTCCGCCGCCCTGCCATGTCTCGCCTAAGGCTGCAACGTTTGCATCATTTCCTGCTTTAACTTTAACACCACCAAGCATCTGTGATAATTTCTCTTCGACATTGAATATTCCCCAGCCTAAGTTAACACAGTTTAATACTGTACCATCTTTCGTTATAGGTCCCGGAATACCTATTCCAACACCGATTAAATCATCTCTTGTAATCTGTTTCTCAACTAATTTAGCATCAATTGCTGCACATATATCCGGAAGTATATGGCTTCCATCATCTTCTTTTCTTGTAGGAATCTCCATACTGTCAATTAATTTTGCTTCTGTTGTAAATAAACCGATTTTAACTGTAGTTCCGCCTACGTCAATACCAAAGCACACTTTTCCCATTTCAATATACCATATATGGACTATCCATATATTTTATCCTTTCCTCTTTAATAAATATATATTAATTAGGCGTTTGCCAAACGCCGTAAGCCGCATAAATACGGCATTTTTTTGTTGCAAAAATAAAATATCTCCTCTAGGTTTATGGTAAA
>OMVQ01000061.1 GCA_900314555.1 uncultured Eubacteriales bacterium
CATATCTACAGGAAAAACCGCATACTTATTGAAAAAAATGGAACCGAACAGGCTCCATTTTTTATTTGCAAGTGGCAAACTCGGGTTTTAGCATATCTTTTCCGTCATTCCATAAATATTATACTTTGTGTCAAGTGGTTTTTAGTAAATTTTGATATTTTAGCATAATTTCACAAAACGTTTGTTCTTTTAGCCTATCTACAGTTTTCAACACTATGTGACATTATTTTCTGTGGAAAATGTGGATAACTACGTGCATAACTACTTTTTATTGGTATTTTGACATTATTTTTACCCAGAAGTTATCCACATTGTCTACATTGTGATGTTAATAACGTACTTTTTAAATGTGGTTACCTTTTTAAAATTTACATCAAATTTGTGCATATTCACTATCTTTATATTTGATATTAAAAGAAGAACGTCCATCTATGATGCACGTTTGATTTATGACGTATCGAGTGCGTATCATAGATGGACGTTCCTCTCTCAAATATTATGACTAGCGAATATTCGCTACATTTGTCGTTTAGTTTCTCTGTCCTGCCGCGTATTCGCCCGTATTAATATCTAACACCATTCTTGGTGGCTGAATCAATGCATCTTCATATTGGACATTCCATTGCACATTTATACTCATCTCTCCGTCTTCCAGCCCATCTATATGGTCGCCACTTTCAATAGGACAGTTATTATCAAACATATAAGTTAAGACATTATATGCGTGAACTGACACATTATCAGGATCAAGTCCCCTGAAATGATACTGTACATCAGGAAGCCACAATGTACTCATTCCTACAGAATCTATATTCTAATTATACTAAAAGGTCTATAGCTACTGTATTTTATGCGAATTGCATACCAGACGTAAGATTTATCTTACTCTGGTCTCAGTTGCCATAGACCTTTCTATATTCATTTATATTATTTGTTCATACTAATTAATAATTCTTACAGCACATAAAGGTGTTCTGTAATTAGCACTTGAAATCTTAATTCCTGTAGATGGTGTACTTGCATGAATAATCTGTCCATTACCAATGTATAACGCAACATGTCCGATACTGCTACCACCATTTGTATAGAATAATAAATCACCAGGTAATAATGAATCTAATGATACTCTTGTACCACAACCTGACTGTGAACCTGACTGATGTGGTAAGCTATATCCGAAATAGTTATATACTGCCATTGTGAAACCTGAACAGTCTGTACCATTAGTTAAGCTTGAACCACCATATACATATGGGTTACCCTCAAACTGTAATGCATATGCAACAACTGCGGCACGAAGTGCTGAAGCTGATGATGTATCTACTGAATCTGAAATCTGTGTGTTGCTTGAAGAACTACTTGATGAAGCATTTGATGAGCTGCTTGATGAAGTATTCTTTGAAGCTGCTGCTTTACGTCTTGCTTCCTCTGCTGCTTTAGCTTCTCTAGCCTTTCTCTCTGCTTCCTTAGCTTCTTCTGCAAGTCTTGCCTCTTCTGCAAGTTTTGCTTCTTCTTCCTCTAATGTAATGGCTGTGTTAAATTTAACATCTATATTTACATAATCCATAGATACCCAGCCCTTGACGTCTTCATCAATATTTAAGTATACCCAGCCATCTCCGTACTGGATTACATCATACTGTCCACCTTCAGGAAGCTGTGTAAGAATTCTTCCATCTGCCTGCTGTCCTTCTCTTACATTAAGAGTCTCTGTTGTAACAGTAGCATTAACATATCCACAATTAACTGCAATTGCCTTAGCTTCTTCTCCTGTTACGAAATAATCTTTCTTAATGTAACCTGTACAGTTACCTGATTCTATCTTATACCAATCTCCTTCAGTACCAACTATTGTAGCTGCACAGTTGTTATATATCTTACCAACTATATCTGCATCTGTGCTTGGTGCTGTACGGACATTTACATAATCCTCAACCTGAGACATTGCTATTGTATCATAAACTGAAGTCTCCTTAGGAGCTTCTGTAGTTGTCTCTTCCTGTGTAGGAGCCTCTGTAGTTGTCTCCTGTGTAGTTGTCTCCTGAGCCTTTGTAGTCTCTTCGGCTGCTGCTACTTTATCTGTAATTAACGCTGATAATTCAGCTTTTTTATTGCTTTCTACATTATAATTCTCCAGTGCAACTGCGATACCTGCACTTGGAATATTTACTGAAAGTTTATCTGTCTTAGTATTCTGTGCGCTTGCTGTTCCAACACCTAACACAACTGTTGTTAATAAACAGCCTGCTACAATCCCAACGTTTCTCTTTCTCACGAAAACCGGTCCTTTCTCAATAAATATTACAAAATTGTTAAAATCTTTTTACATTTTAGCAAAAATGTATTAATTTGTCAACCTTTATGGTCGTTTTTTATGTTGTTTTAAGTTGCCTTTTTTTACCTTTTATTTATATCTTTTACTTATATTTATATTTCTAAATTATTTATTTTTCTAAATTATTTATTTTTGTACCATTAACATATTTGTATACTTGTTTATAAATCTATTAATATATGTTATAATCCAAAAATACAAAATATATTGCAACATATTTGATTGCAGAACGGAGTCTGGTGCGAAAAATAATGCTGATGCGATTATTTTTCACACAGCTATTTGTTTCTGAGCGAAAGCAAATAGCTGTTATGGCAGATGAGAAATCGACTACGCGAATTTCTCATCGCCTCTTCGCAATAAATTGCTCAGAAACGAGGATTATTATGAATGATTATATTCTAATTACCGGTGCATCCAGGGGGATTGGCAGAGCTATTGCCATTAAATTTGCCAAAGCAAAATATCCCGTTATAATTGTATCCAAAAATAATTATGATGATTTACTCAATGTAAAAAAAGAAATCGAAGCATATGGTGGTATATGCCATGCTTATAAATGCGATGTAGCTTCTTATGATGAACTTCTGAATCTGAAAAAATCTTTGGAAAGTTCAAAAATATATGTATCCTGCCTTATAAACAATGCCGGAATCTGTGATTTCGGATTATTTCAGGACCTTGATATAACTACCTGGAATAATATTATAGCCACAAACCTGTCATCTGTATTCTATATGAGTAAAATTTTTATTCCGGATATGTTGCATTTGCAGAGAGGAAGTATTATAAATATATCTTCTGTCTGGGGAAATGTCGGAGCCTCCTGTGAAGTTGCATATTCAGCCTCAAAAGGCGGAGTCAATTCACTTACTAAGGCACTCGCTAAAGAACTCGCACCTTCACATATAAATGTCAATGCAGTTGCCTGCGGTGCAATCGATACTACAATGAATTCACGTCTTACTCCTGAAGAAAAGGCTGATTTAGAGGAAGAAATTCCTTATGGAAGAATGGGGACCTGCGAAGAAGTCGCAAATCTTGTATACAATATTTTCAATTCACCTGATTATCTTACAGGTCAGATTATAACACTCGATGGTGGGTGGACGTAAAACATCGTCATATCACAAATATTAAAACGCATTGTAAAATCCGATAACTTATCGGTGTTATTTTAGTTCTAAATTTATGTACATTCATCGGGTATACAACTATACGCCTATAACAAGTTGTCCGTATATATCACACACTCACGATACGTCATAAATCGAGCGAATGATATATACGGACAATCTTGTTTTTTAGTGTATCTAAATGCCTTTTTATTTATCCAATATACTCTTAGCATTTTCATTATCCTTACATATACAGATAATTGAATACTCTCCATACTGTTTAAATATGGCATTTTTTATTTTAAGCACTTCTTCAGGCATATAGCTTGAGTAATTATCCTCTTTATCTTTCAGATAAGCCTTAACAACTTCTTTAATCCCTGCTGCATCTCCTTTTAATAAAACAAGTTCTTCTGATGATGCACCATCTCCTACATATGCCTTTATTACAGAGGTATCTGTATCCGTAATCTTATATGTATTAATTATAACACTTTCATCAACTTCTGATAATTCCGTTTCAAAAGATGAACTTTCCTTTAATTCATTAATGTATTTAATCGCTTCATCTTCTGTGATATTTTTATCTTTCTTATCTGCTGTCTTTCCACATGCCATTAATGATAGCATAGCAGCTAAAAGCATCAGTATTCCAAATATTTTTTTTAACCTTTTCATCGGTTACCTCCTGTTTATATTTTTATATATGAACTTATGATATAAGTTCCTCAAAATCTGCCACCGGCATCGGTCTGGCAAAATAGAATCCCTGTATCAGGTCACAACCCTGTTCTTCTAAGAATTCTACCTGTTCTTTAGTCTCTATTCCCTCAGCCACAATTTTCATATTAAGGTCTTTAGCAAGTACAATTGTATTCTTAACAACGGTCTCACCACGTTCCTTATCATCTGATTCATTAAAGAACTCACCATCAAGTTTAATAATATCCAATGGTATGTTTTTAAGAAGATTAAGTGACGAGTATCCTGAGCCGAAATCATCCATTGATACAACAAAGCCATATTCGTGTAACTTCTTTATGGTGTTAAGTAACACATCCTTATCATCATAAAATGCGCTTTCAGTAAGTTCTATCTCGATATATTCATGCTCAATATCATATCTGTCTACAATGTCTCTTATATGCTCTGCCAGGTTTTCATCTGCAAAATGAAGTCTCGAGACATTCACTGATACTGGTACATATTTTTTTCCTTCTCTCTTCCAGTCGGCCTGTAACTTTGCAACCGCATCTATCATATAGTCATCTAACTTCGTAATAAAACCGTTTTTCTCAAATACCGGTATGAATTCACCCGGAGAAATAATGCCTCTGTCTTTACTTATCCAACGTACTAATGCCTCAGCTCCTAACAATTCTTCATTTACAGGACTATATTTAGGTTGAAGATATACCTGGAATTCCTTGTTCAAAAGAGCTGACTCCATTGATTCTTCTATCATATTTTCCTTACGTTGCTGCTCTCTTATCTTAGAACTGTACATTGTAACCTTAGTTTCCATCAGATCAGTTCTACTGTCTTTGGCACCTATTGCAACAAGATTGATGGCATTTACTGACATCGTCTTATCTTCAATCAGATAAATTCCTGCCTTAAAATTCATCTTAAGTTTGACTTTACTTATATATTCTGACAAATCATCAAGTATTCTTTTTACTCTCTTAACTAACTCTTTCTCATCTTCATAGCATAATAACATTCCATACTGTGACTCTGCATACCTTGCATAGACCTCATTCTTTCCTGTCCATTTCTTAAGACGTTCACTGATTTTCTCTAGAACCTCTTCTTCAAAGCCATCTCCATAATACTCTAAAATTATATGGTATCTTATTATTTCAAATGATATCATTGCAAATTTCATATCACGATTTCTGCGTTTTTTTAATATTTTACCTGCACTTTCTTCAAAATAAGTCCAGTTACCATATCCTGTCAGACTGTCTATATATAATAATCCAGCCATTCTTCTGTTGCTTCTAATCTTAGATATAGTAGAAACTAATAATAACGTAAACGGAATCAGCAGAATAATCATACTGAAAAATGCAGCATATACGAGTTTAACAACTGTTACATACTCAACATATGTCTTAACCTGTATATATGTATATAACTCAATATCTTTGCCTATTCTGATATCATTTATTTTCTGTTTATACCAGACATTTGATAATTCAATATCGTCCTGGGAATTATTATAGACAATAGGTCTGTAATCAGACATCCAGCTTTTAATTACTGAAATATTGAATTTTTCTCCGGTCATACCAAATTCACTATTTGCAGATTCTATATACATCTTCATTGAATCTTCACTGGTTGTCTCACCTGAATAAGAGAATTCCTTTTTACCATCATCACTCCAGTTATATCCTAAATTACCATTTCCACAATATGCTATACCCTCGCCATTAGCATCAGTAATATAACATACTCTTACTCCTGTTTTTCCTTTATCTGACTCATTATTTTTATAAGAATAATAGACATCATCTACCTGTCCTCTTTCGGTAGCATACAACACACCTACTTCTTTATCATTATTCTTTATCGGTGCTGTATATACCATATAGAGGGTATCATTTAATTTTTCTACTGAAAATCCATATTTTTCTGATAATGCATTTCTATAGAATTCTGTTTTTCCCGCATCTATTGATAATGCTCCTATATCAGTTTCATTTTCGTCAAACATTTTAATACCAAAATTAACAAAGTCATTTTCAGTATTCATAAGCTCAAATGCCTGTTTTAATTCCATCATATCTGTAATTTCATTATTGCTAGATGTTAATTTTCCTATCCTGTCTGCGTAATTCGAGACTTTCTTTCTGGTATTAATAATATGTTCAGTTACCATTTCTGTGATTTCTGAACTTGCTTTTGCATTAGATGAATAAATTTCATAAAATACATATCCCATAAAGCTCGCATATATTGCAAATACAATCACTGCAACACAAATTACAGAAGCAATTCCCGTTACAATCGAAAATGCATAACTTCTTTTTTTCATTCTTTTGATTCTGTTATCTCTTTTCAAAACTCGTTCACCTATCCATGTCTATTCTGTTTATTGCATATTCAAGTCTCTTCCGTCTGGTATTTAGACACTAATTTTTGAAACTTTGATTTTATAACTGTTTTGTCTTATCTTTATGTTTCTTAAGTATCTTATAATATAACCTTGCATACATAACAAATGCAAGTGCCATAAGAAACATACATATTATAATCATGGCATTTGCCACTGCTAAAGGTATATGTCTTATAATAAGTAATGTTATCATAACTATGTAAAATGTAAATGTACTTACCTTGCCATACCATTTTGCGCCATTATTCTCGCCTGTTTTTCTTATAACTATTAGTCCGCAGACACTCATAAATGTCTCTTTGATTACAAATAATATTAACAGATATATAAGTATTTTGTAACGTTTCATAAGGCATATGGCAATGACTGCTTCTGTCGCCTTGTCAGCTATAGGGTCTAAGATTTTACCAAGTTCACTTACCATATTAAATCTTCTTGCTATCTTACCATCTAAGAAATCGGTTATTCCAGAAAGTATAAGCACGATTATTGCCCACATATTATCCTTATTACTTCCCTTATCTGAGTAAAGCACGAAGAATAAGCCCACTAATATAAGTCTTATAAAGCTAAGGATATTAGGAATAGTAAGTACCTTATAATTCTTCTCATCTAGAAGCATTTCGTAGCAATACCAGTCATTATCAAGTATATCACTTTCTCCTACACATTTGAAATCTAATTTCTTATATGAAGCAAGTGCTTTTTCATTGTATTTACTTACAAGATAATGAACTGATTTGTATTGTCTTTCTTTAAGAACCTTTATGACATTTTTAATGAGTTCCCTTGCCATTCCTTTGTTCCGGCAATCCTCACGCACAACAAGTCTTGCAAGCTCTGCCATTTTGCCTGCATTACGATTCCAACATTCTAACCTGTCTACTTCTTCATCTTCATCAATAGAAATTGCACCAACTATCTCTTTATCCTGATTCTCCATACAGAAAAGATTATGCTTTGATAAATCTGTAAGAAGTATCTGCTCATTTGGATAATCCTCCGACCAGGTACAGCCCTCTGTTCCAATAGCATTTCTATATAACTGCATTATCTGCTCTTTATCTTCTGTCTTCGCCTCTCGAAAAACGAAAGTAACGATTTCCATTTTCTTCATTATTTCACCATAACTTTCAATTCATATATTTTACTTCTTATAATCCAAAATCTCCGTTTTGGAATTTCTGCATTATATCCTTTGATGCCCTGTCTATCTCTTCTTTTAATTCTCTTGAAGAAATAAGATTACAGCCTTGTCCTCTTATGATTATCTGCTCAAGTCCATCTGATGTAGCTACCGTAACATTATATTTTCTGCCATTCTGATGTGCAAATTTCTCAATATACTGGTCTGCTGTCTCGGCTTCTTTCGTAAATACAACGTGTATATTATGGTAGTCTGATATCTCCGTATCGTGGCCTTTCACCCTGTATGCATCAAATACAACTATTAGTTCGCATTTGCAGATAGCCTGATAATTGCAGAGAATATCCATAAGTTTTCCTCTTGCACCATCTATATTGACCGCTGCTAATTCTTTTAAATCGTCCCACGCAAAAATGACATTGTATCCGTCAACTAACAGATATTTTTCTCTCGGTTCACTATTAACCGACTTAGAACCCTTGTAATCAAAATAATCCTGCTCATTTCTGCTCTTCTTCCAGTTATTACGCTTATTTTCGCCCTCTGATTTCTTATTAGCATTATAGGTCCGGTTGATAATTGCATCAACTTCATCTATTCCTATCCACTCTTCCTTATATTCACCAGATACGATATTATTATCATTGTATACATATTCTTTGTCCGGTTGATTCCCTAATCCAATATGCATATATTCATAAACTTTATCATAACTTACATAGAAGCCTGCTCCATGTGTGCAGAATACTGAACCAGTCGGATTAAATATATCTGCCTCAGAATCATATCCATAAGCTTCCACAATTTCTTCCTGATTATGACAAGGAAGATATCCCTTTAATGTACAGGTAATCTTACCCTGACCTTTGGTATATGCTGCTATATCTTCTCTATATTTTCGCATTGTGACAACCGGTGCATATCCTGTTATGACACTGTATTCTCCATAATTTTCAGGAGGATTTATCTTACCGTAAATGCGTTCAATATCTGTCATTGCCCTGCCAAGCATTTCCGTAGGTATCTCTAACCTGAAATCATAATAAGGCTCTAACAATACTGATTGTGCCATTTTAAGGCCTTGTCTTACTGCCCTGTAGGTAGCCTGTCTGAAATCTCCACCCTCAGTATGTTTAAGATGCGCCCTGCCACTTACTAAGGTTATCTTCATATCGGTTATTCCCGAACCTGTAAGTACGCCTTTATGTTCTCTTTCCTGTAAATGTGTAAGAATTAATCTCTGCCAGTTCTTAGCTAATACCTCCTCGCTACATTCTGTTGCAAATGTAAGTCCGCTGCCAATCTCTCCCGGCTCTAACCGTAAATGCACCTCTGCATAATGCCTGAGTGGTTCAAAATGTCCCACGCCCTCTACCGTATTACTGATAGTTTCTTTATATACTACATTTCCCTGGTCAAATTCAATAGCTACATTAAACCTGTCAAGCACAAGCTTCTTAAGTATCTCTATCTGGACTTCACCCATCAGACAGACCTGTATCTCTTTTAACTCCTCATTCCATTTAATAGATAATGTCGGGTCTTCTTCCTCTAATTGTTTTAACTTAGGAAGCATCATTGCCGCATCAATTCCCTGTGGCAGAACAACCCTGTACATAAGTACAGGTTCTAGGATTACATCATTGTTCTCATTTTCTATTCCTAAGTTTTCTCCCGAATAGGTCTTAGTAAGCCCTGTTACTGCACATACTTCCCCTGCATATATTTCATTTGCGGTTCTGTATTTATCTCCTGAATATATTCTAATCTGATTAATCTTTTCTTCTGAATCATCAATTATGTCTTTGACTCTTAGCACTCCGCCTGTAACTTTGAGGTATGTAAGGCGGTTTCCCTGACTGTCTCTGTTAATTTTATATACTTTTGCACCGAACTTATCAGGGTATTTCTTTTCATTTATATACGTATTCAAACCGTCTAATAAATCTGTAATTTTATCATTCTTAAGTGCCGAACCAAAATGACATGGAAATATCTCTCTGTCAGATATGCCTCTCTTAATATCCTCGATATCTATTTTGCCACACGACAAAAACTCCTCCATCAGAGACTCATTTGTCATTGCGACTTCTTCGTTAGACATAACTTCCTGTATATCTGTGAAATCTATACAACCATCATCTAATTTCGACTTGAGTTCTGATAAAAGGAGTGCCTTATCTGTATCAGGCATATCCATCTTATTAACGAATATTATTGTCGGAACTTTGTACATTTTAAGTAGTTCCCATAACGTTCTCGTATGGCTTTGAACACCATTTGCTGCACTTATTACTAAAATTGCGTAATCAAGTATCTGTAATGTACGTTCCATTTCTGCTGAGAAATCCACATGGCCCGGAGTGTCCACTAATGTTACCTCCAGGTCTTTCCATATGAATTCCGCCTGTTTTGAAAATATGGTTATGCCTCGTTGTTTCTCTAATTCGTCCGTATCTAAATACGCATTTCCTTTATCAACACGCCCTAATGCTTTAGTAATTCCGGCATTATATAACAGTGCTTCTGATAAAGTAGTCTTTCCCGCATCTACATGGGCTAAAATTCCAATAACTGTTTTCACCGGCATACACTCATCTTTCTTATTCCATTATTGCTTTATGGAATGTCTTTTTACCTTTTCTTATCTTAACGCCATCTTTTAACATATCTTTAGTAACGGCAAAATCAATTGCTGCTACCTTTTCATCATTTACAAATACACCGCCCTGCTGTACAAGACGTCTTGCTTCACTCTTAGATGCAACTAATTTGCACGCAACCATTAAGTCCATAATTCCGATTGCTCCATCATTTAACTGGTCTTCTGTTATATTTGTTGTTGGCATATTAGAATCATCTCCGCCACCTGCGAATAATGCATGTGATGCTGTTTTAGCTTTCTCTGCCTCTTCTTCACCATGAACTAATTTAGTTAATTCATATGCAAGAATCTCTTTAGCTTCATTTAATTTAGCGCCCTCCCAGCTATCCATTTCATCTATCTGCTCTAATGGAAGGAATGTCAACATTCTGATGCATTTAAGAACATCATTATCTCCTACATTTCTCCAGTACTGGAAGAACTCGAATGGTGATGTCTTATTAGGATCAAGCCATACTGCACCATTAGCTGTCTTACCCATCTTCTTACCCTCGGAATTGAGTAATAATGTGATTGTCATTGCATATGCATCTTTACCTAATTTCTTACGGATAAGTTCTGTTCCACCAAGCATATTAGACCACTGGTCATCGCCACCGAACTGCATATTACAGCCGTATTCTTTAAATAAATGATAGAAGTCATATGACTGCATTATCATATAGTTGAATTCAAGGAATGATAATCCTTTCTCCATTCTCTGTTTGTAACATTCTGCTCTAAGCATATTATTTACTGAGAAACATGGGCCTACTTCTCTTAATACATCGATGTAATTAAGTTTCAAAAGCCAGTCTGCGTTATTAACAGCGATTGCTCCGCCCTCGCCAAAATCGATGAATCTTTCCATCTGTTTCTTGAAGCAGTCACAGTTATGTTCGATTGCTTCAGGACTTAACATTGAACGCATATCTGTTCTTCCTGATGGATCTCCGATGTAACCTGTTCCTCCACCTAATAATACAACCGGCTTATTTCCTGCCATCTGTAATCTCTTCATAAGGCAAAGTGCCATAAAATGGCCAACGTGAAGTGAATCTGCGGTTGGATCAAAACCAATATAGAATGTTGCCTTTCCCTCGTTAATTAAGTCTTTAATTTCATCTTCATCTGTTACCTGCGCAATAAGTCCACGCGCAACTAATTCATCATAAATCTTCATTTTTGTCCTCCATTTATTTTATTATTTTTCTTATAAACTAAAAAAACTCTGTACAATATAAACTATTGTACAGAGGGCATTATCTGCGGTACCACCTCTTATTGAAGATTTCTCACAAAATCTTCCTCATCAAGTGCAAACACACTCATACGCTGTATCGGGCGTTCCCGTCTGTCCCTACTTAAATCTATAATTTGTTCAGGAAGCTGCTCTGAGACGTATTCATATAATTTTGCTTGAGCCTTTCCACCAACCAGGCACTCTCTGTAAAGCTTCTTTTATACTACTCTTTCTCTTCATCGCATTTTCTATTAATATCTGCATTATACATTATTGTTTTGAAAAAAGCAACTAGGCAATTTTAAAAATTGTCTGGCAATAAACATAAAAAATTCACAAAAAATGTGTTGTTTAATTAGAATGATAAAGATATAATATCCGTAAATTGTATAATATATTACATAAACATATTTTTAAGATAAGGGAGGCATTATTTGAATAATTTGAATACAGAGGTTAAAAATGCGGTATTATCCGCAGATAATGAGGCACAGTATGATGAAAGTGCTAAACGGTTACTTGGACAGAAATACATACTTGCTTATATTCTTGTAAATACTATTGATGAATTCAGAGGTACAACCCCCGAAGAAATAGTCCCATTAATCGAGGGAACTCCATATATCAGTTCCATACCTTTAGAAGCAGGACTTACAAATCAATTTAAAGACCAAACATTTAATTCTAATGCAAGAATTATTGGTCTTAATAATGAAAATATTGATAAAAACGAGGGCATCGTAAGATTTGATATAGTATTCTATGTAAGAATGACAGATGGACTTTCACAAATTATTATTAATGTAGAAGCTCAAAAAGATGAGCCCACACAATATGATATAATAAACAGAGCCATATTCTATGTCAGCAGATTAATATCTTCTCAAAAAGAACGAGATTTTAAAGGTATTAATTATAATGATATAAAACGTGTATATAGTATCTGGGTCTGTATGAATATGAACGAAAATTCTATGTGTCATATTCATCTTACCAAAGATGATTTACTAGGTAATCATAATTGGAATGGTAATCTTGATTTATTCAATATAATAATGATTGGATTATCCAATGAATTACCTGAAAATAACAACATTTATGAATTACACCGACTATTATGTGCATTGTTCTCACAGAATTTAACATCAAATGAGAAATTAGAAATTTTAAACACAGAATATAATATTCCTATTGAGGAAACTTTCAGAAAGGACGTGAACACTATGTGTAACCTTAGTCAGGGTATAAAAGAAGCCGGAATTGCTGAGGGTAAAAACGAGATTATTATAAATATGTATAATAACGACTTTACATTAGAACAGATAGTAAAAGCAACAGGCAAATCTATTGAAGAAATCAAACAGATAATTTCTTCAAATAAATAATTTGATATGCATAATTATACTTTTGACACCATAGTCTAATCATAAAAACCTGTGGAATAAAACTTTATCTTATCGTTTTATTCTACAGGTTTTATCTGTTTCGTTATATGTTTAGTTAAATATTAATTTATATAATATGTTAAGTTATATATTTATTTTCTTTATATATTTACTCCACACTCTTAAGGCTCTCTATCATATCAATCTTCTTCAACGAAAAATGTGTTATTACATTTACAATAATTGTAAACAGCAATGCTAAAGCCATTGAATACAGATAGCTTTGCAGCTTAATATGATGCACAAATCTTATTGCCTCTATTTCTACTGTCGAAATCAATTCATTTGTAAAGAAATATCCGCCTATCAAGCCAACTGCGATTCCTAAAAGTGTAAGAATAATATTTTCCCTGATAATATAATTGTCAACCTCTCCGTTATAGAAACCTAAAACCTTAAGTGTAGCAATTTCTCTTTGTCTTTCTGCAATATTTATATTGGAAAGATTGTACATTACCACAAATGACAGTGCTGCTGCGAAGATTATCAGAATCAATACTACATAATTGAGCGAAGTAAGCATTTTATCGACCTTGTCAATTATCGTATCAATTACTGTTACCTGCAAGACCTTTTCGTTATCTAACAGTTCTGTCCTGAAGTCATCTTCCTCTTTATCAGTCATTGCCGATGTCTTAATAAATGCTGTGTTAGTGTTATACTGTCCGATATTTTTCTCATAAGTATTCTTGCTAATAAATACAAAATGATTTACATATTGCTCGCATATTCCACCGATTGTAAATGTATATTCGTTATTCTGACTATCGAAAATACTTATATTATCGCCGACTGACAGTTGCATAAGCTGTGCCATTTTATCACTGATAATAATTTCATCATCTAGAAGTTCTAATTCTTTATGAGTTTTGGCATCACGAAGATTAAATATCTTAATAAAATCATTTGTATTTTCCGGAACAACCATTGTCATCTCTATATTTTTATTATTCTTTGTAGATGTATATGCTGCATACTGAGTTTTGGCTGCTTCCTTAATATTGTCAGCATTTAACAGGGTATCGATTTCATCATCTGTTATTAATGGTGAAAAATACAACATATCATCATATGTGAAAATGTCACGATATTGCTTCTCAGGAATATTTACAATGGAATCTCTGAGTCCGAAGCCTGCCATTAATAATGCCGTACAGCCTGCCACACCAAATACCGTCATAAATACTCTGGCTTTATATCTGAATATATTTCTTATTGTTACCTTATTTGAAAAGCTTATATGCTTCCATAATACGGGAATGTATTCAAGTATAACCCTCTTTCCTTTTTTAGGGGCTTTCGGTCTTAAAAGCTTTGATGGTTTCTCACGAAGATTCTTAGCTACTGTTATAAGTGTTACACCGACTATGCATACAAATGAAATCAATACACCAATAACAATGTATGTCATATCCAATTTTGTAACAAACTTAGGAATATCAAATAATATCTTATAAATATTCCATATAATCTTAGGAATAGTAAGGAAACCTAATACTGCACCGATGACACCTCCGACAATAGTTGCAATTGCTGAGTAAAGCAGGTATTTAAAAGCAATATGTGTATTGCTAAAGCCCATACTCTTTAGAGTTCCTATCTCCATTCTGTCATCATCAACCATTCTAGACATTGACACAAGGCTTATAAATATGGCAATAACGAAAAATAATGTTGGAAATAATTTAGCCAGATTAGAAATACTCTCGGAATCATTTACAAATTCGTGATAGGTATCATCATTTCGTCTGTCTGTGATTCTGTATACATTATTTTTCTCTTCAATCTGCTTCTCAACTTCTTCAATTCTATCATTATATTCACTACTGTTAGTGGTTAAATCAAGTACATCATTAACGGTTGCATATATTTCCGTATAAATATTAAGATTAAAATTATCTTTTAAACCATATATGTAATAATTAATATTACCTGTTCCAAGTGACGTACTTCCTAAATTCTTGTTGTTTTTAGTATTCTTTACATATAGTGCCGAACGGACAGTTCCGACAATTGTAAGCTTACTTTCCTTTATAATTCCATTGCTATCCTTTATGGTAATCTGACTTCCAAGCTTCAGCTTCTCACTTTTCAATAAATTATCCTGCACTACGATTTCATCAGATGTACTCGGAAGTCTGCCTGATTCTATCTGTATTTTATTAATATTTTCTGAAATACTATGATAATTCACTACAAATGTGCTGTCATCATCTTCTGCTTCAAACCCATATGTCAAAGTTCCCTCAACATCTCGTATATCCTTTATCTCTTTTAGCATACTGATATCTTCATCTGTAAGTCCATTTGTAGATACAAGCTTTATATCATAAATATTATTTTCGTCATAATACTTATCAATTGAATTCATCATATCCGGTGCTGTTGCCTTAATTCCGACAAATACAGTAACACCTAGCATACTTATTATCAATAAAGACAAGAACCTCTTAAATGAATTCTTTATCTCCCTAAGACTTAAAGTTATTATTCGATTTTTCACACTGTTCTCCATTCCGCAGACGTTTACGTCAGAGGAATCGCGGGCAAAATTTCAAATTTTGCCCTGCGATAAATGCTAAATGTGACGTCTGCGGCACATTTAGCTGTGAGAAAAATAATCACATCAGTATTATTTTTCTCACTATGCTCCATTCCTACCACTCAATCTCATCAATATTTACCGGATTATCATTAGTAATTACCTGCTCTACCGAACCGTTTTTGAATTTTATGACTTTATCTGCCATAGGTGCTAATGCTCCATTATGAGTGATTATGATTACTGTCACATTTTCATTTCTACATGTATCCTGTAATAATTTAAGTATCTGTTTACCCGTTTTATAATCAAGTGCTCCTGTTGGTTCATCACATAATAATATCTTAGGGTTCTTAGCTATTGCCCTTGCTATTGCAACTCTCTGCTGCTCTCCACCTGATAACTGCGATGGGAAATTCTGTTTTCTTTCAGACAGTCCAACCTTATCTAATACCTCTGATGGTTCTAAATGGTCTTTACACAACTGTACTGCCAACTCGACATTTTCTATAACTGTTAGATTTTGAACCAGATTATAAAACTGAAATACAAAACCAATATCTGTTCTTCTATATTTAATCAAATCTTTTCCTTTAAGCTTGCTTATATCCCTGCCATCGACTATAACCTCGCCACCTGTCGCAGTATCCATACCACCTAGTATATTTAAGCAGGTTGTCTTTCCTGCACCACTAGGTCCTAGAATAACCACTAATTCGCCCTTATCTATATTAAACGAAGTATTATCTAATGCTTTAATCTCTACTTCTCCCATATTGTAAGTTTTATTAAGATTTTTAATTTCTATATATGACATTCTTTTTCCTCTTTTCATACATTTATGTTTTCTAAGTATTTAATGTACGCCTACACCACTTAATTTGGTCGCCTTTTCACTCGTTTATGTTTTCTAAGATATCTACCGTATGCGCACTTGCACCAATTAAGTCCTGTCTTTCCGCAACTGCAAGCTGGTACTTAATAAAATTCTCAAATGTCTCATCGTCCATTGCATTCAGAACAGGACGCATATAATTAGCCGGACCATCGGGTGCGATTATCTTTATACGCTTTATGCCTGCTGCCTCATTTATTCTGTTGATATCTTCTATTCTTACATAATCGTATAAGTCCTCAGGCTCAGAGATACAATGAAAATCTTTCGTAAGCTTGTTATTCTCTAAACATTCTTTTAGATTATTTTCCTTAAATGCGTGTCTGATTACAGCATAGTCATTCATACAATAAGCTACCAGAATTATTCCTCCGGTTTTAGTTACTCTCTTCGCTTCGCTAAGTGCCTTTACCTTATCTTCAAATGTATACAAATGATACATAGGTCCAAAAAGTAATGTCACATCAAATGTCCCAGCTTCAAATCTCGAAAGATTAAGCGCTGTTCCCTGATATGCCTTAACACTGCTTTTCTTAGATTTGAGTATTCCTAAATTATATTTAACTAATTCAACAGCAGTAACATCATAGCCCTCATTTGCAAGGGCTACCGAATATCTGCCTGTCCCTGCACCGATATCTAATATTTTCTCTGATTTATCATCACTTAGGTAATCGTGAATATATTTCATCGATACAACATATTCCACCGTACCATGACGACTGTTTAATCTCTTTTCTTCGTTAAATTTATTATAATATTTCTCTAATTCGGTCATATTTTAGCCTCATTTCCATAATTTATCTTATATTAAATAATGCCAGGGGCAAAAGGTCTAAACCCACATGAGCTTGCTCATAGTTGGGTGAAAGGCCTTGGGACCCGCCCCGATATGAGCATAAAAGTGAGATGATAATCCCACGATATGCGAATATTGGGGAGAATTGTGGGAGTGCGTAGCACGAAACAATTCGTAGGCATCAAATTCGGGGGCTTTTGACCCCGACATCATTAAATGCGTTATACCTATAAGAATCAGGTTGTAAAAACTTGTCCATACGTTTCTCCTATGTTAAAATCTTATCAGACTTATATTATAAATCGTTATTTACAAACATTAAGATTTTTAAAGACTTATATTGCAAATTGCTATTTACAAATGTTAGTATTTCAAAAGACTGCCCTGCAATTAGTCTATTTAACTTTGCTGTTTAGCAAACAGGAGGCACATAATGAACATTCTATTTGAAGATAATAATTTAATTATTTGTATAAAACCTATTGGTATTTTATCACAGAGAGATGAAAGTGGAAATGAAAATATGATGGATTTATTAGATAAACATTTCGCTGATAATAATTCGAAATGCAAATCTTATGTTGTACATCGTCTTGATAAAAGCGTTGGCGGTATAATGGTATATGCTAAAGATTCTAAAACCGCAGGTAAATTGTCTGCTGCAATTTCTGAAAGAAATTTTACTAAAGAATATATGGCAGTTGTCAATGGAGTTCCATTAGAACCCTCTGCCACACTTAAAGATTTCTTATTTAAAGACTCAAGGAAAAATAAATCATTTGTTGTCAAAAAAATGCGTAAAGGTGTAAAAGAGGCATCTTTAGAATACAAACTGTTAGGTACAAGCGAATCGAAATATGGAGAAATATCACTCGTTAGAATATTACTCCATACTGGTCGCACACACCAGATTCGTGTCCAGTTTGCATCTAGAAAAATGCCTCTTCTTGGTGATGGTAAATATGGTAGTCGTGACAGTAATACGGATATCGCATTATGGTCTTACAGACTTGCATTTAAGCATCCTGTCACAAATGAAATGATGGATTATTCAGCAAATGTACCTGCTGCCTATCCTTGGAATCTATTTAATTAAATCAGACTTCGCAATTTCTTCTTAAGATTATTTTATCTGTCTGTAATAAAAACTGATATTTATAATTATTTGAAATGATTGTCTGAAATTACGTAAATTTGTCAGATATCGATTTCGCTCTCAAATTTTGTGTACATTCAACAGACAGACATTTAAGCCAAGGTGTCCGTCTATGACACACATTCTCATATTCCTTTATCGGGTGCAAGTAAATGCCGTCCTCTGCAAAGTTTATTACGGTTCAGTAAATCAAACGCGCTTCGCTTGAACGGTGATTTACTGCACCGCCCTTTTGCATCTGACGGCATATAACTTGCACACACGATACGTCATAAATCTAATGTGTGTCATAGACGGACAACCTTGGTTTGAATGTTCTGGCATTGAATGAACTCAAATAATAAAAAGAGAGTGAAACCGATATCGACAAATTAGTAATTTCAGACACAATTTCAAATAATTATATGTCGGTTTTTATTACCAGCCGATACTTTTATTTTATTCAGAAATTGCGAAGTCTGGTAATTAAAATAATTCTATTTACATAGCTGCCAGAAAGTAACGGCACTGGCAGCAGCTACATTTAATGAATCGACTCCATGTGACATCGGAATTTTAACAGTATAGTCACTATCTGCAATTGTCTTTTCAAGCAGGCCATCGCCCTCTGTTCCTAATATAATTGCAAGTCTTTCTTCTTTCATAACATTTTCGTCATCTATTCTTACGGAATTATCGCTTAACGCCATGGCAGCGGTCTTAAAACCTAATTTGTGCAGATAATCGACTCCATTTTCTTCCCATACCACATCATCTTCTATATTAGTCCATGGAATCTGAAAAACGGTTCCCATACTTACTCTGATTGCTCTTCTATATAAAGGATTACTACATTCTTTGGTAAGCAATATTGCATCTACATTTAGTGCTGCCGCTGAACGGAATATTGCTCCTACATTTGTGGGGTTCATAACTCTTTCTAATACTGCGATTCTTCTTGCATTTTCACATATTTCCTTAGAACTTCTAAGTTTTGGTCTGTGCATTGCGCATAACATTCCTCTTGTTAACTTGAAGCCAGTAAGGTTAGTCAATACATCAAATTCTGCTGTATAAACTGGAATGCCCTCACAACGTTTCAATATATCTTTTCCCTGTCCATCGATGTGTTTATGTTCCATTAATATCGAAACCGGTCTGCATCCCGCATCTAATGCCCGCTCAATTACCTTTGGACTTTCTGCGATAAATATTCCATCTTCTAAGTTTGCTCTGTTTAATAACTGTCCCTCACTTAGTCTCGCATAAATATCTAACTCTGGTGTATTAAAATCTGTAATCTCTATAATATGTATATCTGCCATACCTTTGACTCCATTCATTATTATGTGTACCATCAGAACCTTTTGACGTCCTAATCTCTATTATTTTCATCGGTACATATTATTTAGCAGGATTAACATGAACCATAACATGTTTTACCTTATGGAAATTATGTTCAATAGATTCGTGTACTTCTTCAGCAATTTCATGTGCCTTTTGTAATGTATATGAACCATCAACCTGAATCTCCACATCTACATAAATCTTATTACCAAATATTCGTGTCTGTAATAAATCAATTTCTAAAACTTCTTTATTATCTGATACTAAATCATATATTGCCTTCTCTGTTTCAGCATCACATGAATGGTCAACCATTTTATCCATTGCATCTTTAAAAATATCATATGCTGCTTTTGCAATAAATACAAAAATAACAAGACTGGCAACTGAATCCATTACAGGATATCCAAGCATTGCACCACTAATTCCTATTAATGCTCCAATTGACGATAATGCATCTGAACGATGATGCCATGCATCTGCCATCAAGGCACTTGAGTCAATCTTCTTAGCATAATGTCTTGTATACCAGTACATAATCTCTTTTACAGCTATCGAAACTATTGCAGCAATCAGCGCCAACACGCCAGGTGCCTTTAGATTGCCATAATTTCCACTAAAAATATCCTTTATGGCTTTTGAACCTATCTCTAAACCAGTAAACAATAAAACCATAGCAAGTATATTAGCTGCCACACATTCTAAACGTTCATGCCCATATGGATGCTCTTTGTCAGAATCTTTTGAGGCGAGTTTCACTCCTATAATTACAATAATTGTACTGAATACATCAGATGCTGAGTGAATTGCATCACTTATCATAGCATTAGAATGAGCAAAAATACCTGCTAATAATTTAAAAACAGCTAATAAAACGTTCTGTACAATTGTAATAAATGCTACCTTATTAGCAACCTTTTTAAATTCATTCTCCACAGCCCTTGTGTCTCTTGATACTTCATTACCAGCCTTTGTATCTCCTGATACTTCATTACCAACCTTTGTATCCGCTGTTACGTTATTACTTACCATAATTTTCAACCACCTTTTCTTAAATGCTTTAATTCGTAATATTACAAATTATTACTTTATAACAGATAGCTCTATGCAACATGATATGTGGATACCATCTTAGATTGTATAAATATCAAACAACCATTTTAGATATAATAAAAGTTTTTATTATATAAAAATACACCCACGAATCAGTATAGTAACTACTGTCCCGTGGATGTTATAATCTCACTGCCGCTCTAAGGCCCGACTCCTTGGCTAAGCCAATGGTCTGATCAGTTTGTACTGTAGATTAATATGCAGTGCAAAGAGTTAGCTTATGGTACCATTTTTATTATATTATGTCAATACATATTTTTATATTCCTGCCATATTCTTTAATTTCTATTTTTCTATATTCTTTAATCTGTATTTTTTTATTCTTTAATCTTATAATCAAATAATTTTGTGTTCTTTTAATAAGTCTTCTATTACGGTTCCTTGTATTTTTCTTATAATCAGTTTTCTTACAACCCTGAGTGGTCTTGGAATATCAATATCAAGCGGAGATTTACCGTCCATCAGCTTAACGCTGCTGTCAAGCAAGTCTCGAACATCATAAACACTTCCCCATACTTCGGGAACACCTCTGTCAACACCGCATAAGCCATATACCGCTTCCATAGCAGTTCTTACTGAATATTCCGTTGTAAATATTGTGTCTCTCGGAGTCTCAGCAAATTGTCCGAGAAATGCGAAATTTCTGCAGCCATCAGGTATAACGTCCGGTCTGTCTCCCTTTCTCCTTGGCATAAAAAATGCTGTAATATAAGGCATCATTGTCGGTGTACAATTTGCGTAGTCGCTTGCTAATTCATCTATCATATCAACCGGCACTCCTATATGATAGAGCCATTCTGAGGTAATCTCCTTACCTGTACATTCCCTCATTGGTTTCTTAATATAATTGCCATTAACATCCGTAAATAAGCTGTATACCCATATACATACCTCGTCTTTATCCTGTTCTTTAAACTGCCCCTGTCTGTTAATTGTCCAGCTTAAAAGCCAGTTTGAATCTTTGCACGATACAATTCCACCTGTTACAACTTTTCCTGTTCTCGGATCTCTTTTACATATTTTCTTTATATGCGAAATAATCGTTTCATCTGAAGTTGTAATCGTAGCTGATTCCCAGCTTGAACGACTTGTATCTGAACAGAATTTATAAGGATTGCCAAATGCCTTGTCCTGCTTTGCAATATTTTTCCATAATTCCCAACAGCCACTCTTTCTCACTTCTGCACCTTTTACAGGGGCTTTATTCTGACTTCCATAGATTGTACCCTCCGTACAGCTTCCATTTGTAACAAATACGAGGTCATTTTCTGTAAGTTTTATCTTCTGTTTTTCGCCATTTACTTTACATTCTATGCATTTTGCAATTTTCTTATCTTCTGAAATGTCAAAAATCACATTTGTTACTTCTGTGCCAAATTTAAAATTAACACCTGCATTTTCTAAATATTTCTGCATAGGAAGAATTAACGATTCATACTGGTTGTATTTCGTGAATTTCAATGCTGAGAAATCAGGCAAACCACCTATATGATGTATAAATCTCTGAAAATATAATTTCATTTCCAAGGCACTGTGCCAGTTCTCAAATGCAAACATTGTTCTCCAATACAGCCAGAAATTACTGTCAAATACTTCATCATCAAATACATCTTCGATTGTCTTATCATATAAATCTTCATCTTTAGTAAAGAAAAGTTTCATAATCTCCATACAACCTTTCTGGCTTAAACCGAATTTGCCATCTGTATGTGAATCTTTACCTCTGTTTACAGTTGCCCTACATAATGAATAGTTTGGATCGTGTTTATTAAGCCAGTAATATTCGTCAAGAACTGACACTCCCTCTGTCTCGATAGACGGAATACTTCTAAATAAGTCCCACAAACATTCAAAATGGTCCTCCATTTCACGCCCGCCACGCATTACATAGCCTCTTACCGGATCATTAATTCCATCACACGCACCACCAGCTATGTCCATTGCTTCGAGAATTGTAATATTTTTGCCAGGCATCTGTGCATCTCTTACAAGAAAGCACGCAGCTGCTAATGAACCCAGACCGCTTCCTACGATATAGGCCGTTTTCTTCTCTATTCCCTTTGGTTTCTCCGGCCTTGCAAATGCTTCATAGTTGCCACTGCTGTAATAGATTCCCTTACTATTTCTTTTGTTCTTATCCCTC
>OMVQ01000067.1 GCA_900314555.1 uncultured Eubacteriales bacterium
TTGTAACAAAAACTATGTGCAAGAGTAAATTCCAGATTTGGGTTTTTGGGGGTAAAAAAACTGGAATTTAAAAATTCACTTTACGGACTGATGCTGCGGATACTGTGGATTAGACATAAAATTTGCTGTAAATTAACATGCAAATAAGTTGAATAATCTGCTGTGGATGTGTATAATCTATTGTATAAGAAGCAGCAGATTATTTCAAATGTATGATTGGAGGAATTGACATGCCTAATATTAAACCGATTTCAGATTTAAGAAATTATACCGCAGTTATAAATGAAGTTGCATATGGAAACCGTGTGTACCTTACACGAAATGGACATGGCCAGTGTGCCATAATAGATATGAAGGAGCTTGACGAACTGGATAAGCAGAAAGCACTTTACCAGCTTATGACCAAGCTAAATGAAGCTGAAATATCTATTCGTGAGGAAGGAACCATATCTGCAGATGATTTAGAAAAAGAATTGGGGGTATAGGGATTGAAGAAGGTTGAATATTCCCAGATTGTAAGGCGAAAGCTAAAGAATTTACGGGCTCGTCTTACAAGCGAATTTGGTGCAGAAGTATCCAGAAAATCCATAAAGCAGATTACCGATGCGGCAAGAGGCTTAGAGGATTTTGAGGAAAAAGGAATCTCTTGATTACTGGGATGAGTAGGGTGTTAAATTATATAGGTCACAAGACCTGAAAAACATTCATAAGGAGGGCTTGATTATGGCTAATCAGACAGACTTATTGAATGTTAGTGATGAGATGAAATTAGACGATATGAGACAGGAATTATGTGGTTCGGAGTGTGGAGAGGAATTGTGTTCTTCTTCATCATACACTACTGAAGAATTGTATTCTTCTTCGGAAACCGACGCATGTGGGGACGGTAGTATTGATGTCAAGAGTCGAAGGAAAATAGCTACGAAAATCCAGTACTACTGCGGTTTTCGGACAATCGGAGGAATTTAACATCGGACAGACCAAATGCTCTTCGGTAACTTATCGAAGGGCAAATTAGCTCAAAAAGTGTGAGAGTTGAGTTGCCACGATAGATGTCACTATGTTGAGTTGACGAGTTAGATGCTGGGGAGTTGTGGCTGTAAGATAGAATACTGACCACAAATATGAATTTTAATGAATGGGATGGAATATTTTATGATGCAGTAGTTGCAAATGCAATAATGGACAGAATATTACATCATGCATATGTAGTACCTATATCAGGAAAATCATACAGACTAAAAGATCATTTAAGACAACCAGACTAATTGTACATTTTTATATAATATTCAGTTTTGTTCTCATGATAACTCCTCCTTGTGATCATATTGACAGGACTGTTCATCCTGCTTATAATTATATCTACGCAAATTGTAAATTCAAGTACTGATAATTATGACAGGTACTATCTTAGGAGAAAGTGAATGATACAGAACTATATTGAGAACGCCAATTTCGAAGATACCGGCTTTGCCTATACGTTGTCGCTGATCTCCGGCAAGCACAAGATGGTCATTCTTTACTGCCTGATGGAGTTTGAGACGGTGAGATTCAATGAGTTGAAACGGTATCTGAAAACCATTTCCGACAAAACTCTCAGCACGAATCCCAAGGAGCTGGAAGTGGATAAACTGATCGTCCGCACCGAGTATCCGCAGATCTCGCCGAAGGTGGAATATACGCTTTCGGAACGAGGAAAAACGCTGATGACTGTGCTGGATTAGTTCTGTGTCTGGGGCGAGGAGAATCGACTGACAGAGTGACAACTTCCAGATTGTCTAATTTTAAAATTTGAAAAAGGAGGAATCGTGTACGATTCTTTAGGTATTCATCTTTGAGAAGGAAAGATCGAGAAGTAATAAATAATATTGAAATTCTGCAGATTATTGAAAAAGCGAAAGTCCTGCTAGAGTTCTTAGAAACATGGGAACAAATTTATAATCCCGATTTTAAAGTGGTCGAATTCGACCACTTTAAAAATTATTTAATTCCAGAATGTGATTACAAAGAAGATATAATGTGGATTCCTTATGCGGAAGAGGCAGATTTACTAAACGTAGCATTGTTTGGTTTTACAGCAAAAGCATGGAGAGATGCAACCCTGAACTTGCCAGGAAAAGTAATGTTAGAGATTATGCAACTATAAATGAATTGACCGTTTTATCAAATCTTGAATCTCATAATGCTCAAATGATACGTGAGGGAAAAAGTAAGATGGATAGATTATGGCATTGAAGAAAATTGCCGAATATCAGCTTCAAGTTTTGAAAGAAGCTGAAAAAATTAATAATAGAATAGAGGAAGTATAAATATTAAAATTGGGAGTGATTATTTGAAAAAATAACAAAGATGCTACATCTATACTCGAATATTCACTTCAGTGCATGTAGATGATTGAAAAATAAATCTGATTTATATAGAAGTTTATACTATGAATTTATTACAAGGAAGCATTAAAAGTTAATACAACCAGAGGAGAATGGAGTTATGAACAAAATATTTTGCAAAATCACAGAAATGATTAATGAAAGTATAAGCAAGTATTTACCGGATGTTAAGCCAGAAGATTTAGAAGAAAATGGTAAGATATATTATATGAATGGCAAGAATGGTACCGAGTTCGATTGGTATGTCAATGATAAAATTTCTGATATGATGGTGTTCTATAATGATAAGGACAATTTAGGCGCTGTAAAATTAACTGTTTATGATAATGGTTGCGTGTTGATATATGTCTATGGTGATAAAGGTAATAAACTTGTTCAGGAAATAAAGACTTCTATTGATATAAATGAAAATGAAATATTTGAATTAGCTGTAATATTGAGAAATGAAGCTGATGATAAGAGAGTCTGGGATTCAGACATTGAGAAAATCAATACAGATATCGTAATATCAGATGATATAATTATAGAATACAAGAGCCATGAAAAATATTATAAAAAAATGAGAATGAGAAAAGAAATGTTGGGTTTAGGTGCTTATGTCTCGAAAAAGATAATTGAAGAGGGTTGGAAAGTCGGCTATATGAGTAGAGATGAAGCTATGCATGAGGGCGATAGTGGCTGGGCATTCATGGCAGGAAATGAAGATGATGACTATGTTAATGATTATCGAAATATTGCACTTTGCAGCATATATGAGGTGTGCAGATTGGACCCTGCTGTAGGTAAATACATAGTCAATCCGGTAGGAACTAAGATGATACGAGTATCTTCAAGCGAATTTGAAATTGATAATAATGATAGAAAGATATATTTGGAGAAAAGATAATGCATTACGTCAAAGTAAAAGGAATACTTTCAGCTAAAAACGGGATGAACATTTACAGAGGCTGTTCACATGGCTGTATCTATTGTGACAGCAGAAGTAATTGTTATGGTTTTACGCATGAATTTGAAGATATTGAGGTTAAAGAAAATGCAGTAGAGCTTTTAGAGCAGGCACTTAAGTCTAAGCGTAAAAAATGTATGATTGGGACAGGTGCAATGTGTGACCCATATATGCATATTGAAGAAAAATTATGTCTTACAAGACAATGCCTTGAATTAATTGATAAATACGAATTTGGTGTGGCAATACAGACTAAGTCAGACAGAATATTAAGAGATATTGACCTGCTGAAATCAATAAATATGAAGGCAAAAGCTGTCGTGCAGATGACACTTACAACTTATGATGAAAAGCTATGTAAGATATTAGAACCGAATGTATCGACGACGAGAGAAAGATTCGAAGTGCTTATGGAATGTAAGAAGGCAGGAATACCGACAGTTGTCTGGCTTTCACCAATTCTGCCATTTATAAATGATACGGAAGAGAATATAAGAGGAATACTGAATTATTGTGTCCAGGCAGGTGTGAAAGGTATCATATGCTTTGATATGGGTGTTACTTTAAGAGATGGTGACAGAGAATATTTTTATCAGGCATTAGATAAATATTTCCCGGGAATGAAGTTAAAATATATTAAGAACTATGGAAATGCATATGAGTTATCAAGCCCTGAAAGTAAGAGACTTATGGAGATTTTTCGTGAGGTATGTAAGGCGAATGGAATTATGTATGATGTAGAAGAGTGCTTCAGATATCTTAATGAATTTCCTGAGAAATATGTTCAGCAATCGCTATTTGATATTAATTAATAAAGAAATATGTTCAATAATCATTAATTATTTAATTGGATAAATTAATATTACAGAAGGAGGAAATGTAGTAATATGCAAGCTATTGACAATGAATTTTTTGATGAATATAAGAAATTAGATAAAATCTGTGGAGAAATTTTTAATTGTACAAATGGTGTATCAGAATATATTTCACAAATGGATATGACTGGTGAAAGAAAATATAAAATTTCTACCTGGAATGAAGATTATAGGGAATTAATACATCTTCGTTCTGTTAGGAATGACCTTGCTCATAATACATATGATTATGCAATTTCAAACCAAAATGATTTGGAAATGGTTAAAAAATTCTATGAGAGAATTATAAATCAGAAAGATCCATTTGCACAATTACGAAAATTGGATGAGAATGAGAGAAAGATAACGAAAAATAAAGCATCTACTGTACAAACTAAGCCGGTATCAAATAATAAAACGCTATATGAAAAAATATCATTTGCAATAGATGATATTGAAGATAAGGATAGCCGGAAAAATACGAAATCATCGGACAGATTAAGCGTTTTATCAAAGATACTTATTGCATTAGGAATTATTTTTGCTATAGGAATTATTATTATGTTGCTATAAATTTATAGAAAATTATATGTGATTATTATGTTTCTTGCAGATAACATAGGAAGCAATATATCAGTCTCTTCTAAGCTGTCGCGCAAATGGCACTTACAACTTATCTAGCCTTCTAACAATTCATTTACACAGGAACGAAAGAACTCCAAAGGTTCATCGTTTTTGGCAGAACATATGAACACCCAGTCATATGGATTACCTTCAAATAAATCTTCATACCCACATTTATGGAGGAGTGCATTGGCCTCGTCTATATAAGTAGTGAATTTTTCTACAGCAGAATACTCTGACATATCAGATATTCCGAGCTTTATATTTACCCAGAAACTATAGAAATCTAACAGAATAATCATCTTACGGATTCCATCATATGATTTAGACAGAGAGATTTTCTGTTCAGATAAAATGTCTGACATTACCTTTTTATTGGGAAAATTATTTCTGACAATATAAGGTATGTCAGGAGATTTTGGCAGGCCGGTAGATGAAGAAAGCAGACGTTCTAAAATAAACGTGTTTGAGCAGACATTCTTACCATTGATGGTTTCGTAAATATATTTATCAGAGGAAGAACTACATTTAGCATCATACAATATTTCCTTCATAATGAGACCACATTTATCATAATGATTCATTCTGATAGGTTCAGAATTATCAATATTGTTCGAATTAATTCTACGGGTAAGTAATCTCTTAAGATTATGAATCTCTTCCTTTGCATTCTCGGAAGCAATCAAAGTTTTAACCAGATTATTAAGATTTGCAAATGCCGTTTTATTCCATTCATTAAAATTATCCTTATTTGCTGTTAAAAATTCTATTATTTCCTCTTTAGAGTGCATATCAGAAATATGTTCCTGGACAAAAAGCGTATAATTTTCCGTAGGATAGGTGGAAATTTCAGAAGGAGAATTAGATTCAATAGTACTATTAGAATCATAGATTGTGTCAATGATTTCTAAGGCTTCCTGATAACCAACATTATTACGGAAAGCATAATAAAATACTGCTTCTTCAATTGTATGACAATTAAAGGCTCTGTCGTAATATACGTGACCGAAGAACCATTTTGTTTCATCAAATGTTAGATTTAATGCAAAGCAGATTTCATATATCTGCTGACGATAGCCGGCTTCCACTTTAGGCCGGTGTTTGCCTTGAAACCATGAGAGGACAGTATTGTATTCTATTGAAGAACCAATTTTATGTAATTTATTAAATAGACACTTAGCCATCTGTTCTTCGGCATGTGAATCAACAGATTCCGGTTCCATGGAATTAATTCTGACAGATTCAGATTTAGTGGAATCAATATTAATGAAATTAATATCAATAGAATCAGAATTGTCAGAGATGTTTTCTATATATTTGTCCAGAAAAATCTTAATTAATCCTGTTCTAAACGAGCGGAAAGATGCAGGGGCTTTAAGAAAATCTATTGCATCTTCAACATCATCAATAGATGGGTATTCAGTTGTACTTTGCTTATTAAATTCAGTATAATCCTGTCTCATACTAATCCTCTTTTCTGAGCGTATTTGATTCTATTATAAAATAAAAGTAATGATTTATCTACAAAAATGTAGTAGTATGTATATATTAAAATGTAGTAGTATGTATATTAAATTGAACGTGTATGGAGAATTATGAATATGGTTGATAACAGAGCAGGATTAGAAAAAAACAGTGAGATTATAATACAGGATAAAATCTATAAGATAGAAAATGAAATAGGCAGAGGGGCAAACTGCATCGTTTATAATGCTAAATACAGAGATAATCTGGATATAGAGCATAACATCAGATTAAAGGAATGTTTTCCAGTGTATTTAAGTTTAGAAAGAATGCGAGATAACGAAGTTGTAGTATGTAATGATAATACTTTACGATTTGAAAATGTGAAGAAAGAATTTATTGAGACTTATAGAAGAAATGTTGAGTTGAGAAAGACACTCGGACTTATTAATTCTACTATTAATTCTACAGATATTTTAGAGTACAATAATACGGTTTATTCTGTAATGACCCTGGATGAAGGAATTGACTATGGAAAATACGAAGATAAATCTTTAATTGAATTATTAGAGCATATCAAAAGCATAGCGATAATTATAGAAAAATATCATGGCAATGGCTATCTTCATCTTGATTTAAAACCTGAAAATGTATTTATTATGCCCGAAACTACAGAACATATTATGCTATTTGATTTCGATTCAGTAATAACACTTGCAGGGATTGAAGCGAATAATAAAGTAAATATTTCATATACAGAGGGATTTTCAGCACCGGAGCAGATTCAGGGACGTATTAACAGAATAGGAAAGCATACGGATATATTTTCGATAGGAGCGATATTATTCTATAAATTATTTGACAGAAAACCTGATTTAGATGATATGAGAATATCAAGCAGGTATAACTTCGAAGATATGAGATTTAAGGATTCGAGATATCAGCCGGCTTTATATAAAGCAATGGAGAAATTTCTAAGAAAAACATTATCTGTATCAACTGCATCGAGATGGAGTGAAATGAAGCCGGTTATAGAGGCGTTAGATGAGATGATTAATTTATCAGATGTAACCAGATTATATCTGGTTGATTCATTTCAGTATAATCAGGCTTGTTTTGTTGGAAGAAATAAAGAGATAGAATGTATTAAAGAAATGTTTAATGACAGTAATGCTATATTTCTGTCAGGAATAGGTGGTATAGGTAAAACAGAGCTTGCGAAACAATACGTGAAGAGAAATCGTAAAAATTATAACAACGTTGTATTTGCAATATTTAATTCAAGTATTGAGCAGATGGTATGTGAGAGTATTAATATTAATGGAATATCCAGAGATAAAGATGAAAGCACAGTTGAATATTTTAATCGTAAGATGCAATTATTAGAAACAATATTAACAGCTGATGATTTGATAATTATGGATAACTTTGATGTTGATTCAGAGATAAATTTAGAAAGATTTCTTCAATTACCATGTAAATTCATAATTACGACAAGGGAGGATTTCAGAGATTATAATTATAAGCAGCTTGTGGTTGATAAGATAGAAGATGAGGAGGATATTATGGAATTATTCTTATCGTATAACGATATAGAATATTCTAAGTCAGAGAAAGAGGCGATAAGTGAATTATTACAATTCGTGGATTATCATACGATGACTGTCGAATTGATTGCTAAATATCTTCAGCACACAGACATTTCTCCGGAAGAATTGATTGATAAATTTCTAGAGCAGGAAGGAATAAATAATACTAATGACACTAAGATAAAACACAGAAAAGACAGAAAATTATCGGCCGAAAGTGTAAACAGACATTTAAGAATGTTATTTGATTTATCAGGATTTGATGAGATTGAAAAGGAAATATTATGTGATTTATCAATATTTGCAGGCGTTAATATAAGACGTGGCAAATTCGAAGAATTATGTGATATAAAGAATGCACATATCAAAGTAGAGGCACTTATTAAACATGGCTGGATTATGGAAGATGAGATTACAGGCAAAATATATCTTCATCAGATTATACAGGATCTGGTATATAAGGATTTAGCTCCTGATGCCTCAAAGTGTGAGGGGATAATTCGCAGAATGAGTAAATATATGGAAGAAGAACCGAAGAATTTCGCCGAAAAACACAATAAAGAACTTCTGTTAGATATATTTTTAGAAAGAATGTCAGGTAATACCATAGATTATGCGAAGTTATGTATGAAGTCTAAAAAAATTGAGAATCTGGAGAAAGCAGAGGAAATCCTTCTTGAATATAATGATAGAGAAAAGTACAATTTATTGCAGAAGACTTATAAGAAATTAATCGATGCATTTGCCGGATCGGATTATATATTAGAAATAGAAAGTGATGATGATCTTGATATAGTATTTGTTAATATCTATAATTGGTTAGAGAAGGCAATTGTTTGTTGTGAAGAGTATTCAGAGGACCCAGACTATCTGTCACAGGAATTAATAGAAGCAGGACGAATTACGGTTAGGGTAATTGATGGAGCACTAATATTAACTTCTGAAAAAAAGTATTCTGGTCTAGACAGCATATACGAATTAATTTCCAAGACATATGAAATTGCGACCGATAATATTCCAAAGTCATCTTATAATAATGAAATTAAAGAGAGAATGTATTCTGAAATTAAGAATTTATATTATAGAGACAGAGATAATATTCTGGGGTCTTATAAAGATGAACATGTGGCAGACTCAGAAAAGGCATTCTTCTATCAGAAAAAGATGATGGAATTAAGAACAGAGAAACCAGATATAATCAATTATTATGGAAATACAGTAACAGAAGCTGATGTTGCTGAAGATTATCGGAAAAGGGGAGAGTATGATAAAGCTATAGCAATGTATAAATCAGGATATAAAGAAGGTAATCTGGCATACGAAAATGTTATGGAAAATCTTGCTGACATTTATTATGAAATAAATGATATAGATAAAGCAATAGAATGTCTTGAAAATGTATTAAGGGTAGAAAAAAGTAGTGAAAATATGGAAGACGGTATTTGCTGCTATCCTGAGTGGGTTTGCTGTGATTTAATCGGACTGTTAGTGGAACAGAAGAGATATGATACTGCCACGAAATATTGTTATGAGTTATTGCACTATTGTAATGAGGAAGATGCAATATATATTCTAGTTGCTTATTTTTATTTGTATAAAATGTCAGAGGATGGAGATAAGCGAGCTGAACTATGGAATAAATGTATTGAATATTATAGAAAGACTGGTGACAGCGGGATACCAGAAAAACTCCATGAATTTATCAGTGAATATTTGAAAAAGGAAGTGACTGATGGAGGAGAAATAGTTCGGATTGCTGATAAAATATTTGGAAAAAATCATGAAGAATTTCAAGTTGAAATATTAGAAAATTCAATAGAGAAATATAAAAGTTATAAAGATGGATATGAACGCGATTATTATATCGTTTTATTCTATGCTAAGTTGGCGGAAATCGGATATACATCACCTGAGCATAAGAATAGGATGGAAAAGTGTCGCAAAGCACTGGACATTTATAATGAATTCGTAAGAAAATATTCTTTAGAAAAATATGCCGGAAAATATTTGGAGATGGATAAAGAAGAAAAGTATATGGAAAATAATGTGGGCAAGCAGGTAAAAAAGTATGTAGATAAGAATACAGAAAAGCATATGAAAAAGGATGCCGAATTCTTAAGAAGTTATATTTATGATATTATGGCTAAAAATATAGAATATGGAAAATATGATTATGATGAAATAAAGAAATATAAAAGAAAATGTAATTATGAATTATTAGTTGAAAATAAAATTAATATGTCTGTATTATCAGATAATGAGATTATTAATATATGGAAAGAAGCATCATATAGTTATGGTATGGTGGAAAATTATCGAAAAGCATCTGAATGCCTGATAAGGGCTTTACCAAATATGCTTAGGATATACGAGAATGATAAAAATGAAGAATTTAAATCTACATATTATTATTTAATGTGGGATATAATTAATGCATTTATCGATGATAAGGATATTCAGAATGCATTCTCATATATTGAGAAATTTTATGATGATTTTATGAATTATATCAATGATAATAAAAAAAATGGTGAATCAGAAAGAAGTGATATGGTCAGAATAATGTCTGATATAGCATATTTGATTCTTGACTTAGATTATATGGAACTGGCCGAAAAACCAGATATGGATTATATTAAGATGGCACTTGATAAATACCTATGTGCACTGTATTTATTAGTTGTTGAGAATATAGATGTAGATTTAATAAATAACATACATAATTCAGAAGAACAGATAGAGAAAATGTATCAAAGTATAATGGAAAGTTCTCGTAAAGATAGTATATTAGAGAAAATTGATTGGATATTGTCAGTAGCAGATTATATCAGTAAGACTATATATACTGAAACGAAACAGGATGATAAATATAAAATATACAAGAAGATTGCAGATTACTTTATAGATAAATATAAGAAAAATGATATGGAATTCAGATAAATTCAGGTGAATCAAAGTAAATAATACCTGATGCGATAATGTATCATACATTAGTGATTAGACAAAATGTCTGAGAATTAATGTGTGGTACATTTTTTATATAATCAAAATAAGAATTTGCTTAAAATCACAATTACAAAATTGTGGAATAAAGATAGTATTTTATAGTCATAAAAGCAGAGAATAAGACCAGTGGTATATCAGAAAAAAAGAATAGGAACGTCTTAAGAAAACAGCAAAAACATCTCATGAAGAAAAAAGAAAGATATCATGACAATGTATACTAGGAGGCTTATATGTCTAAAAAGATTACTATAATCCAGATAAAAACAAATGACAGAGGCAGTATGGGAATAATGGAATTTACAGAAATAGAAAGTAAAACAGATAATTTCAGGAAATATGTAAAAGGCGAGATAGATATTATACATTTTGATGATATTTGTATCGTATTTAACAGGGAAAATGAAAAATCAGGATTACCTCTTAATTGTATGATAATGGATAGTAACAGACAGGTAACAGGTGGCCTATTTGGAAATATATGCATATGTAGGACAGGAATTAATGGAGAATTCTTAAGCATAAGAAAATCAGATGTACAATTCATCAATGAAAGATTAATTCCTGTAGAAGGCAGAAAAATACTTGATTGGCAAATGCCAGATATATAAATTACATAATGATTTTATAATGGCTTAAAAAATTCATTAAAATCACAACCAAAAATCTTAGTTAGAGCTATTAGCATATCAACTGTCGGATTATTTAAGCCATTTTCAACCTTGCTGAAGATACCGGTTGTTACATTAACGTTTTCAAGTTGTAATCTGGCAATCACATGGACCGCCTTCAAGCCACGTTCTTTACGTAATCTTCTAATGTTTGAGCCAATTATGGGATTCTTGCTCTGTGTTATTCTTTCAGACATAAACATCACCTCATAAGTGAGTTTATCCAAAATGGAAGTAAAAAAGTGTCCAAAATGGAAGTTTTTGCTTGATGAAGTATATATATGAGTGATATAATAAAAATATGTCGAAAGAAAGTGTCGGAATCGGGACGATATGGATTGGAGGAAAAAATGACAGATAAAGAAAAAAAGAAGTGTAATGCTATTATTCACTCTGCAAGTGTATCATCAGGAATGGTCGGTGCAGGACTTGCTCAAGTACCTATGAGTGATAATTTTATAATTACACCAATTCAGATTGGAATGACGATTGCATTAGGAAAAGTTTTTGAAATTGAAATAGATAAAAGTGCTTCGAAAGCAATAGTAGTTTCTCAAGCGGCAGCAATTACAGGAAGGTCAGCATCGCAATTAATAGCGGGGTGGATTCCGGGAGTTGGAAATTCAATAAATGCAGCTACGGCAGCAAGTTTAACAGAAACAATCGGCTGGATTATTGCTAAGGAATTTGAAAAGAAAAGAGATAAAATGCACAAAGAAGAAAAATAAAAAATGGATTGGAGGAAAAGATTAATGAAACTAAATGAATTAAAAGAAAAAGTTGTGCCAACAAAAAAAATACTATATAAACAACTTTTGAAACAGGGTTTGACGAAAGAGGAGAAAGATTTATTTAAAATGTTAAGATTATATGATTCACAAGAAGTAGTAAAGTATATAATTAATATATTTTGGTCAGAGTTATCGAATATTAATGATAAATTAAATGATATTCAAGAAATTGAATTAAATAAATTATTGGGTACTGTTGATAATGCGAAAGCTATGCTTAAGAATAAATATGGAAGCTCTGAGCAACAAAATCAAATTTATAGTTTAGTATATAATGATTTACAAATGTCTATAAAAAGTATTATGAGGTTAAATAAAGATTATGCCAATAAAGTAGTAGAAATAGATAACTTAAATGAGTTTCAGGTTTTTTTAAATAGACCTTCGTATTATGATTCTATTAAATATTCGTATTTAGCACGAAGATCACTTGAAGGAATTATTTCAGGAATGACATTACTTTATGCTTTGACAAATTTTTTGAAAATAGACGTTAGGGGTGGAATTGGAAGAGATTTTAGTGAGTTTTTAACAAATTATTGGTTTAAAGAGAAGCGATGTGAGATATTAGGTAATCATGATCATAATAGTGAGTTTTGGCAGATTATTCCATATAAAGCATACGAGAAGATTTCGGAGAATAGTTTCGATTTTTCATATAATATGGATAATGAAGATATTGAAAATATTAATTGGGATAATATAGAATTTTAAAAATAAAACTAATGGAGGAAATAATATGGATTCAAAAAAAATAAAACAAATACATAATATTCGCGAAAGTGTTATTAATGGAGCTATTGTATTAGCCGTAAAGAAAGGATTTGAATATATATATAAATGTAGAAGAACTAATTTATTAATATCTGAAATTGAAAAATGTAGATATGAAAAAGGTAACTTAGAAAGTGGATGGTTTGAAAAAATAGTTAACAAAAATAGGATAGAGATGTATGATGAGATAATAAAAGAGAATACTGAAGAATTATTTAAAATAAATAAATAGGGAATTGGGGGACGAAAAAATGAATGCATTATTAATTGAAAAAAATAATTATGTAGAAAATTCTATATCTACATTGAGAAAGCAAGAAGAACAGATTTATTCAGTAATAGACAAGAAGTATAATACACTAACTTCATTGCTTACATTTGAAAAAATAGATTATATATCAGAATTATTGGGAGATTATGTTGGTAATTTTGCTGTAGAAAAAGTATACGATAAACAGAATTTTAACCCTAAGTATGGTAAATTTAAAAATTTTTTTACTCGTAATGTTTATATAGATCCAATCAAGAAAAAAAATATGGAAGGGCAAAGGAAGGAAACATATATTATAGCAAGAACAGCTACAGATTTTTTGCTAAAAATGGGTAGCAGAAGGATTATAAAAGCTAAGATTGAAAAAGGTAAATATGATATTTATAGAGAAGTATATTCATTATTATATATGTACGCATATGATGATAATAATATAAATGATAAAATGGCATTAAAAGTAGAATTAAAAAAAATATTATCATGCTTTGATTTAGAAGATAAGTCTAAGAAAAAATTACTTAATGAAGTTGAAGTGATAAATATAAAACAGTTAGCTATGTTAGATGGGAATTTTATAAGTAATACAAATGATGAAATTGCATTAAATGTTGCATATTTGCTTTATTTATTAGCTAATTCTAAATATGATGATGAAAGTAAAATTGAAAAATCTTTATTAAGTTATTATGACTATTTAGGATTCCATGGAAATAATGTAAAAGAAATATTGAAAGAAAATGAGCATATATATAATAGCATAGAGCGTGATCAGCATAGAATGATATCTATATCGCGACAGATGGTGGGACAATTATTTATGGATATTCCAGAATATGAAATTAATATTGAGGATATAATTGCAAGAGGAAATGAAATGGCTAAATATGATCCATATTCATTAAGAAGACACAAAATTCAAAGTAGATTACAAGAAGGAGCTCAGGCAGTAAAAAAAGTCACTATACAACAAATAACAAAAAAGTATCCTGAATTGTCAATGCTTTCGGCAAGTGATGCGTTAGCACAATTTAATTTATCAGATAATATGAAAGAGCATGCAGAGAAAAAGTTGCTAGAATGGAGTGGTGGAGAAAGAAAGTTATGCGATAATATAATTAAGAATGCGGATTTGATATCAGAAGAGGCAAAAAATTCAATTATATAATATTAATAGAAAATAAAACTAGATGTCTGATAAAGGAGAGAAGCTTAGTTAATGACTAGAGAGACTGAGAAAGTTATTAGTGTGTGTAGTGAGTGTGGGAGAATTGTATGCAATAATTTAACAAGTTGTTATAAGGTTATTAAATTCGCAGATAAACATAAAAATATGCTATGTTCATTTTGTAGAATAAAAAAGTGTTTAAAAGTTAAATAGAGTAATATAGATTTTGAAAGTTCTGAAAGGAGGTGACAACTATGATTATTATTAAAACAGAGCCACTGAAATCAAATGAGGAAAATTATGAAAAGTCAATTATTACTGATTGTGGTGGTGAATATGGTGGATCATTTAATGATTGTTAATAACAATTAAAGAAGAAATCCATTAATTAGAGATGTTGGATTTACATAGCTAAGATACAACATCTCTTTTTATATAGGAAGGTTAGTATGCTGATAAGAAAAATAGAAAAGAAAGAATATAAGAATAAAGCAAGAATAAATAATTTTTTTGCTGGAGTAATTATTGAATTGACTTCAGTATGTAATTTTAAATGTATTCATTGCTATAATGATGTTGCATATAAATATATTGGACAACAAAATATAGATATCATAATAAAAAGATTAAATGAATTAGGAGTTGTATTTGTTACATTAACTGGTGGGGAGGTAACAATGCATCCATATTTTGAAGAAATATATATTAAACTTAGAAAAGAAGGTTTTTTGGTTTCGATATATACAAATGCATCAAGATTGCATTTGTATATTGAAACTATTATAAAATATAAACCATATATGATTTCGTTAAGTTTATATGGATTATCTGAGGAAAATTATGATTTTTTTACTGGAACGAAAGTATTTGATCAGGTTAAAAGTAATATTTGTTTATTTAATAAAACTGTAAATATAGAAATAAAGGTATTAGTTAATAAGTATAATATTAATTTGGTAATGTCAGGTCAATATCAGAAATTTATTGATAAATTCGGTGTAAGTAATGTGTTTTATGATCCGTTTTTATTTATAACAAAAAATGGTAATATTAATCCTATTAAATATCGTATATCCCCTAAAGAGGCAGCATGGATTTTGAATAAATATAATAGAATTTCTTGTGAAATTATTCGAGAAAAGTCTCCAATAGATTTTTACTGTGAAAATGGAAATACATACTTTAATATTGATGTTGATAGCAATTGTTCAATATGTATGAAAGATAAAAAGAAAATAAATATTACAAAGAATAAAGATGATATATCTTTATTTTTGAGAAAAAGAGCTAATGAAATTAAAATAAAAGCTCAAACATTAAGATGTGTAAATTGTAAATGTAATTTAGCATGTGGTTGGTGTCCAATAGAATTTGAATATGATTTAGAAAGAAATGAGGAAGAATCATATATTTGTAAGGTAAGACATGAATTTATGAAACTACAAAGAATGAACTCTCGGAATCTTGAGTAGTTCATGCCAGCTAAACTCTGGCAAGTACTTTGAAAAGTAAATATTATCCGTGAAACGAAAAA
>OMVQ01000065.1 GCA_900314555.1 uncultured Eubacteriales bacterium
CGGAGTAGCTGCGGAGTAACTGCGGAGTAACTGCGGAGTAACTGCGGAGTAGCTGCGGAGTAACTGCGGAGTAACTGCGGAGTAACTACGAAGTAATTGAAAAATAATCAATTTATGTAAAAAACTTACTAATTAGTATATAGCTATTTAGTAAGTTTTTTTTGAAAGAAAATGAATGGAAATGCTTGACTATGAACGAAAATGGTGGTATATATAATATATAAGATATAGAAACGTTTAAAATAATTCAAAAATACGAAAGATAATGAAAAAATTTATAAAATTATGAAGAAAAGCTCATATTAGTAAAATAGGGAAATGGAGGTTTGGAAGATATGATTTATACGGTTACATTTAATCCGTCATTGGATTACATCGTAAGTGTCAGGAATTTTGAAGAAGGCAATGTCAACAGAGCGACTGATGAAATGATATTGCCTGGTGGAAAAGGTATCAATGTTTCGATAGTTCTGAATAATCTGGGAATGGAAAGTCATCTTTTAGGATTCATCGCTGGTTTCACAGGAAAAGAAATCGAGAGAATGGTAAGTGATGATGGCTGCATATCAGAATTTATTAAGGTTGACAACGGATTATCAAGAATCAATGTTAAGATGAGGTCGGAAAAAGAAAGCGAAATTAATGGAATCGGACCTGAAATATCTAATAGTGAAATGACTCAGTTATTAGACAAACTTGATAAGCTTAAAGAAGGCGATGTTCTGGTATTGGCAGGAAGTATTCCGGCATCTATACCGGACACAATCTATTACGATATTATGAAAATGTTGTCTGACAGAAAGATAATGATAGTAGTAGATGCAACCAAAGATTTATTATTAAATGTATTGCCATTACACCCATTTTTAATCAAACCGAACAAGCAGGAGCTTGCAGAAATGATGAATCTTGAGAATTTATCGAAAGAAGATATTGTAAAAAATGCATTTGAATTACAGAAGCGTGGGGCTAGAAATGTTTTAGTATCGATGGCGGGAGAAGGCGCTATTCTTGTTACTGAAGACGGAAAAGTATATTCAAGTGAGGCACATAAAGGCAAAGTTGTCAATTCTGTTGGTGCAGGTGATTCGATGGTAGCAGGCTTTATATATGGATATCTTAAGAACAAAGATTATAAAGAAGCATTTGAAACAGGCCTGTGTGCAGGAAGTGCAAGTGCATTTTCAGAAAATCTTGCAACAAAGGAGCAAGTCGAAGAATTACTTATTAAACAAAGAAAAATGACGGTAGAATAACAATATATGTAGAAAGGAACGGTGGTTTTTATGAAGATTACAGATTTATTAGGAAATTCAGTAAGTCTTAATCAGAAAGCAGCATCGAAAGATGAGGTGCTTGAAAAAGTAGTAGATTTAATGTGCGAAAAGGGAAATATCACAGATAAGGCAGAGTATCTGCAGGCAGTAAGAGCAAGAGAAGAAGAGGGAACCACAGGAGTTGGGGACGGAATAGCAATTCCTCATGGTCGTTGTATGGCGGTAAATGCTCCGGGACTTGCAGCGATGGTACTTCCAGAAGGAGTGGATTACGAGGCACTTGATGATGAGCCTGTACATTTGATATTTCTTATAGCTGCACCTGCTAACGGTGGAGATGCCCATATCGAAATGCTAAGTAAATTATCAACAATGTTAATGGACGAAGAATTTACAGCTAATTTAAGAAATGCAAAGAGCAAAGAAGAATTTATAAGCATTATTGATAAAGCAGAAAATGAGAGGGATCTGGCAGAAAGTGAAAAAGCTTCCGAAGAAAATGCAGCTAATGCCGGAACGGAAAATGTCGTAAGTGAATCAGAAAATGCTGATAAGGATGTTAAATTCATAGTAGCAGTTACAGCCTGCCCTACAGGAATTGCACATACCTATATGGCGGCAGAGGCATTAGAGAAGAAAGCTAAGGAAATTGGTTGCAAGATTAAGGTTGAGACAAGAGGTTCAGGTGGTGCTAAAAATGTACTTACAGAATCAGAAATAGAGAGAGCTGAAGCGGTAATCGTAGCAGCAGATACCAAAGTTCCAATGTCACGTTTCAATGGTAAGAAAGTTATCGAAGTCCAGGTATCTGATGGTATCAGTAAGGCAGATAAATTGATTAATCGTGCATTAAATGGAGATGCACCTGTATACAAGAGTAATGGTGGAAGCGAAGAGGGCGGTTCTTCTAAGAGTTCAGGTTCAGACAGTATAGGACACCAGATATATAAACATCTTATGAATGGTGTTTCGCATATGCTTCCATTTGTAGTCGGTGGCGGTATACTTATAGCCATAGCATTTTTAATAGATGGTTTATCAGTTGATATTAATTCACTAAGCGCTGCTGAAAGAGAAAATTTTGGTACAATTACTTCAGCCGCAGCAATGTTTAAATCTATCGGTGGAACAGCATTTAACTTTATGTTACCAATACTTGCGGGCTTTATAGCCATGAGTATAGCAGACAGACCGGGACTTGCAGTTGGTTTCGTCGGTGGTTCAATAGCAGCAACCGGTTCATCTGGTTTCTTAGGTGCATTAGCAGCAGGTTTTATCGCAGGATATCTCGTTAAATTACTTATGAAATTAACAGAGAAATTCCCAAAGAGTTTAGACGGTATAAGACCTATTCTTATCTATCCTTTATTTGGTGTACTTATATGTGGATTGATAATGAATTATATAATTGAGCCGGTTGTAGGCATGATTAATACAGGACTTAATAACGGACTTGGACATCTTAATGGTGTAAGCAGTGTGTTACTTGGAATTATCGTAGCGGGTATGATGGCAATAGATATGGGTGGCCCATTCAATAAGGCAGCATATGTATTTGGTACAGCATCAATAGCCGCAGGAAATTATAACATTATGGCGGCAGTTATGATAGGCGGAATGGTTCCACCTTGCGCAATAGCATTAGCAACTTTATTATTCAAGAACAGATTTACAGAAGATGAGCGTAAAGCAGGACCAACTAACTTCATTATGGGCTTATCATTCATTACAGAGGGAGCAATTCCATTCGCAGCAGCAGATCCACTTCATGTCATACCGGCATGCGTAATTGGTTCAGGACTTGCGGGCGCATTATCAATGGCATTCAAATGTACACTTATGGCACCACATGGTGGAATCTTCGTATTCCCTGTAGTCGGCAATGGATTATTATATTTCCTTGCATTAGTTATAGGAACAGTAGTAAGCACATTTATGTTAGGCTTATTAAAGAAACCAATTACAAAATAAATTTAATAACTCAAACTACGCACATATATAATAGAATCAAATCATTTGTATTAAGTGAATTTGCATATATAAATATCGAAACTTTTTAATGCCGTCAGATGAAAAAGGGCGGTGCAGTAAATCACCGTTCAAGCGAAGCGCGTTTGATTAGCTGCACCGTAATAAACTTTGCAGATGACGGCATTTACTTGCACTAGATAAAGGAATGATGAAAGTGTGTAGCATAGACGGACATCTCGTCTTAAGTGTATGTCTGTTGAATGTACACAAAATTTGAGCCGAAAAAAGATATCTTGCAAATTTACGCAATTCTTACAAGGTATTTCGATATTTATATTTGTCAAATTTACTTTAACAGATGGATATATGCTACGATATATATGTGCGAAGTTTGAGTTAATAATAGTGTATAAATGTATTGCAATTATGTTATAATATGGCAAGAAAAATAAATATGCAATGCATAGAAATGGAGACTAAAAATGGATGAAAGAATTAAGAAATTAGCATACAATCTTGTAAATTATTCTGTAAAGGTTAAAGAGGGCGAAAAGGTCTATGTGCATTATATAGGAAATGACACAACTGACCTTGCAAGAGCAGTCATTAAAGAGGTGTATAAGGCAAAAGGTATTCCATTTGCACATTTTACTGATAACAGGGTTCTTCGTGAGATATTATTAGAATGTAGTGAAGAACAGTTAAAAATAATGTCTGAAATTGACTGTATGGAAATGGATAAAATGGATTGTTATATAGGTATCCGCGGTACTGATAATATTGCCGAATTATCTGATGTTCCGGCAGACAAGATGAATATGTATGAGACTTTATATGGAACTCCGGTTCATAGTGACAGACGTGTAGCCCATACTAAATGGGTTGTATTAAGATATCCTAATCCTGCGATGGCACAGCTTAGTAATATGAGTCTTGAAGCATTTGAGGATTATTATTTTAATGTATGTAATCTGGATTATTCTAAGATGGATAAAGCAATGGACTCATTACAGAAGCTTATGAATAAAACAGACAAGGTCAGACTTACAGGTCCGGGAACTGACTTAGAATTTTCGATAAAAGATATTCCTGCAATCAAATGTGCGGGTGAAATGAATATACCTGATGGAGAAGTATATACAGCACCGGTAAAGAATTCGATAAACGGAACAATTACTTATAATACACCGTCAGTATATCAGGGCTTTACCTATGAAAATGTAAGCCTTACATTTGAAAACGGTAAGATAATCAAAGCTACTGCAAATGATAATGACAGAATCAACAAAGTATTTGATACTGATGAGGGTGCAAGATATGTGGGTGAGTTTGCGATTGGTGTCAATCCATATATAACAAGCCCTATGAAAGACATTTTATTTGACGAGAAAATAATGGGTTCAATACATTTTACACCGGGCTGCTGTTATGATGATGCACCAAATGGCAATAAATCATCAATCCATTGGGACTTGGTATTTATCCAGACTAAAGAATATGGTGGCGGAGAAATATATTTTGATGATGTTCTTATAAGAAAAGACGGTGTATTTGTTCTGCCTGAATTAGAATGTTTAAATCCGGAGAATTTAAAGTAGATAGTCTTGTTAAAAAAATACATCTGTATTATAATAGACGAGTGTTTTGAAATTTGATGTATGACAAATGAGTTTATATAACTCAGGAATTGTATATTCTAATACACTAGATTTTATTTGTGTAAAAATGTGTTTAAGTGAGGAAAAAGAAATGGAACTAACAATTATTAAAGACTTATATCGTGATACTGACAAATATATCGGTAAAGAAATCGAAGTTGGCGGCTGGATCAGAAGTATCAGAGATTCTAAAACATTTGGTTTTATCGTATTAAATGATGGTACTTTCTTTGAAACATTACAGATAGTTTACCATGATGAGATGGAGAATTTCGCAGAGATTTCTAAATTAAATGTTGGTGCAGCGATTATTGTTAAAGGAACATTGGTTGCAACTCCTGAAGCTAAGCAGCCATTTGAGATACAGGCAAGTGAAATCGTAGTAGAGGGAACATCAGCACCTGATTATCCTTTACAGAAGAAACGCCACAGTTTTGAATATCTTCGTACAATTTCACATTTACGTCCAAGAACTAATACATTCCAGGCAGTATTCAGAGTACGTTCATTAATAGCTTATGCTATTCACCAGTTCTTCCAGGAGAGAGATTTCGTATATGTTCATACTCCACTTATTACAGGAAGTGACTGCGAGGGTGCAGGTGAAATGTTCAGAGTAACAACACTTGATATGAATGATTTACCTAAGACAGATGATGGAAAAGTAGATTATACAAAAGATTTCTTCGGTAAAGAGACAAATCTTACTGTATCAGGTCAGTTAAATGGCGAAACATATGCTATGGCATTCAGAAATATATATACATTTGGACCAACATTCAGAGCAGAGAATTCCAATACTACAAGACATGCAGCAGAATTCTGGATGATAGAGCCTGAGATGGCATTTGCAGACCTTAAAGATGATATGATGCTTGCAGAAGCAATGCTTAAGTATGTTATCAAATATGTAATGGATAATGCACCTGAAGAGATGAAGTTCTTTAATAATTTCGTAGATAAAGGTTTAATAGACAGATTAAATGGTGTGCTTAATTCAGATTTTGGACACGTAACATATACAGAAGCAATCGAGATTCTTGAGAAACATAATGATAAATTTGATTATAAAGTTTCATGGGGATGTGATTTACAGACAGAGCATGAGAGATATCTTACAGAAGAGATATTCAAACGTCCTGTATTCGTAACAGATTATCCAAAGGAAATCAAAGCATTCTATATGAAATTAAATGACGATAACAAGACAGTTGCAGCTATGGACTGTTTGGTTCCGGGAATCGGAGAAATCATCGGAGGAAGCCAGAGAGAAGATGATTATGATAAACTTCTTGGAAGAATGAAAGAATTAGGTCTTAAAGAAGAGGATTATGGTTTCTATCTTGATTTAAGAAAATATGGTTCAACAAGACATGCAGGTTTTGGTTTAGGTTTCGAAAGATGCGTAATGTACCTTACAGGTATGGCTAATATCAGAGACGTAATTCCATTCCCAAGAACAGTTAATAATTGTGAATTATAATTATTTTTAATAATTTTATTAAATTATGATTATTAAGAGTGCGTGGCACGAAAGATAAGTTTAGTAATTTCGTAAAGCTATGATTATTAAAAGTGTGTGGCACGAAAAAGTAATTTAGATTTAAAATAAGCATATATAAAAGGCGGCTCAATTTTCAGATAACATCTATAAATTTCTTTAGATAACATCGATGAATTGGGCCGCTTATGTTAATAAGATTTTTAGATAAAGTCAGATAAAATTAGTTATTAAGTAATAATGCGATTTCTCCGACAGATAATGCCAGAGAAAAGGAGTGTACGATGGCTAAAAGAAGAAAGAGAAATAATAGAAAAAATAACAGAAATAATAATAAAAATAATAATAAGAATAAGAACAAAAAAGTAATTAAGAAGATTTTACTTGGTCTGCTCTTTGTAATTATTGCAGTTTTATTATTTATTGGAATAAAATATGGTGTAAAATTATATAAGTATGATAAAGAAGCGAAGAGACTCGTTAAAGAGGGTGGCGAGGATATATTTAAAGCAAACCAGACGAGTATTATATATGATGCAGACGGCAACGTTATAACGGAGCTGATAGGAGAAAGAGATTCATATTATCTTGATTATAAAGATATTCCATATTTCGTTAAAGCAGCACTTATTACATCTGAGGACAGAAATTTTTATTCACATTCAGGCGTAGATTACAAAGCAATAACCAGAGCATTTTTAGTGTTGCTGCAGAATAAGGGTGAAATAACTCAGGGCGGAAGTACGATAACGCAACAGCTTGCAAGAAATGTTTTCCTGTCACATAAGGTTACAATGGGACGAAAAGTAAAGGAAATGTTTATTGCAAAAGAGATTGAGAAAAAGTTTTCTAAGGATAAAATTTTAGAGTTTTACATAAATAACATATATTTTGGTAATGGATATTACGGAATTGAGGCGGCTGCCAGAGGATATTTCAGTAAATCAGTAGCAGAGCTTTCGCTAGGCGAGATAGCATTTATATGTGCAATTCCGAATAATCCTACTTTATATGATCCATATACGAATAGTGATGCGACCACCTCACGTAAAAACAGAATCTTAAAGCAGATGTATGAAAATGATGACATTGACAAGCAGATGTACGAAGATGCATTATATACAACAATTGTCTTATATCCATCAGAAAATAAAACCAATAATTACATTGAAACATATGTGAGATATTGTGCAACTCTTTCGCTTATGTCTAATTCCGGTTTTGAATTTAAGTATTATTTTGATTCAGACGAGGAGAAAGAGAAGTACGAGAAAGAATATGAGAATCTGTATAATGATATTTCGGCTAAATTGTATACAGGCGGTTACAAAATATATACATCAATCGACATGAATAAGCAGCAGGAATTACAAGATGCAGTAGATAGTAATTTGTCACATTATACTGATGTAAATGATGAGGGCATTTATACATTTCAGGGGGCTGCAACCTGCATTGACAATACTACTGGAAAAGTCGTGGCAATTGTAGGTGGAAGAACTCAGGACTATAAAGGATATACGCTTAATAGGGCATATCAGAGCTATAGACAACCTGGTAGTACCATTAAGCCAATTCTCATTTATACACCGATATTTGAAAGAAATTATTATCCGGATACAAAGGTTGTAGATGAACCTGTTGAAAATGGACCGGTGAACTCGCCTAATGTGTACGAGGGTGAGATGACGGTAAGAAGTGCCGTAGAGAAATCAAAGAATACAATAGCATGGAAATTATTTGATGAACTCTCAGCGGATACCTGCCTTGGTTATCTTAAGAATATGGACTTTAAGAAGATTGTGAAGAAAGACTATGTGCCTGCTGTATCAATTGGCGGAATGACTTATGGTGTATCGACACTTGAGATGGCTTCAGCATATGCCACCATAGAAAATGATGGTGTATTCAGAACTCCGACCTGCATATCTAAGATAACAGATGCAGATTACAATGTAATAGTGGATAACATAGAATATACAAAGTCGAAGAACACTTCCATACAGGTTAAGCAGATTTATCAGACAAATGCAGCAAGAATAATGACTGATGTCCTGAAAGGTGTTCTTACGGTAGGAACAGGAAGAAAATATAATATTTCAAATGCGATTTGTGCCGCAAAGACAGGAACTACTAATGATAATAAAGACGTATGGTTTGTAGGCTTTAGTAAATATTACACCACAGCAGTGTGGGTGGGATATGATATGCCTAAAATTATCAATGATGGCTATGGCAATACTTGTTCAGGAAATATATGGAAAGAATTTATGACTAAGATTCATGATGGATTAGAGATTAAAGATTTTGTTCCATATGTTACAGAGGACGGAATACTTAGTAATGGCGAAGAAACTTCTGAATCGCAGGCTACTGACGAGACTACGGAAAATGAAGAAAATTCCATTTATACTGATGAAAATGGTGCAGAAACAACACCTATAAGTACGGACGCTGAAAATGAAAACAATCCTGATGCAAATCAGAATACACAAGATGGTTCGGAGTCAAATAACTCAGGAAATGCTTTAGGGGACAATTCAGGTAATAATTCAGATAATGCATCATCAAATAATGTAGGTAATACTTCCGGTAGTGGAAGCGGTAATTCTAATAACAGAGATAATAGAGAAACAACTAATCCATATAATTCACAGGTTACAAAACCATCAAATGAACAGGCACCGGGAGGTGCTGATGGTGGTGTGTATCAGGAATATTGGGGTGATTAGTGTGAAATCAAATAGCATTTATGGCAAGTCAGAGATTGCTTTCGCAAATTTCTGACTGCATCTTCAGGAAAAGTCGCGAAGAGAGGATGAGAAATCGTCTCTTCGCAATAAGTCGCTCAGAAATAAGGATTGGTATGAAAAATTATGTTGATAAGATAAAAAAGAGAGCTAATGTAAGAAATTAATCTATACATTAACTCTCTTTTTATAATATTTTATTTGTTTTTAGGTAGTGCTTAGATAACCTCGCCATTACGATATTTTGTAAGGCATTTCTGTATACGTTTAACAGGGTCAAGTAAGCCACTGATAGATGCATCATGATTTAATGTATCTATGATTAAAGCAATATATTTGCTCATATCACAACTGATGTAATATGGCTTTGTTAATAATTCAGGAGTCTGATATGTTAAGTTAGTTGTAAGAACTCTGTCAATGATTCCTTTTTCATAAGCTTCATCAAATTTCTCAAGACCATTTGTAAATAAACCAAATGTAGCAGCTACGAATACTCTGCGGGCTTTTCTTCTCTTAAGCTCTGTAGCAACATCTATCATAGATTCGCCTGAAGAAATCATATCATCGATAATGAATACATCTTTACCCTCTACGCTTGAACCAAGGAATTCATGAGCTACAATAGGGTTTCTTCCGTTTACAACCTTACTGTAATCACGTCTCTTATAGAACATACCCATATCGATACCTAATACGTTAGCAAGGTATACGGCACGTCCCATACCACCTTCGTCAGGACTTATCATCATTAAATGGTCAGCATCAATCTGTAAATCTTTCTCATGACGTAAAAGACCTTTTACAAACTGGTATGCAGGCTGAACTGTTTCGAAACCTTTAAGAGGAATAGAGTTCTGAACTCTAGGATCGTGAGCATCGAATGTAATAATATTTTCAACACCCATACTTGTTAATTCCTGAAGAGCTAATGCACAGTCAAGTGATTCTCTTCCAGTACGTTTATGCTGTCTGCTTTCATATAAGAAAGGCATGATAACAGTAAGACGTCTGCCTTTACCTGCTACGGCTGCGATAATACGTTTAAGATCCTGATAATGGTCATCTGGTGACATATGATTCTCATAACCGCAAAGAGAATATTTAATGCTATAGTTAGTAACGTCCACCATAAGGTATAAATCTTTACCTCTGACAGATTCGTTAATGCTACCCTTTGCCTCACCTGAACCAAATCTTGAAATCTTTGCATCAATAAGATAAGAATCTTTCTGATAACCTGAAAAAGCGATTGTGTTCTTGTGCTCGTGTTCTCTGTCGTTTCTCCATGCTGAAATATAAGCATCGACCTTTTTACCAATTGGTTCACAGCTATTTAAAGCTATAATCCCAAGAGGACCGACAGGGATAGTTGTTGCGAAATTGTTTTCATCTGCTGACATAATCAAACCTCCGTTGTGTTTTCTGTGATAATCCACATAATTTTATAACATTATGAATTGTTATAGTCAAGTTAATTAGTTAAAAAATATTGGTATAATCTCTCAATTAGAGTTTTTTACCTTACGGTTGTGTCTCAAATCATCACCGTAAATCTTCATAAATGTATATTCCTTTGCAAGCCTTGATGTAAGCCTTTCGGAATAACGTTCCATAAGTTCAGGGAGACCAAGATTTGTTGAAATAATGGTCGATTTTTTATTAATTAGTCTTTCATTTATCTTATTAAATAATGCAGAATTAGTAAAAGAATTAGATAATTCTGTTCCTAAATCATCGATAATCAGTAAATCACAATCAGTAATCTGCTGTGATTTGTTCTTTGCATCAATATCAGATTTATCAAAGCCTGCACTTGATAATATGTCAAACAATCCAATGGCAGACAGATATATAACTGATATACTCTGGTCTAAAAGTTCTCTTGCAATACAGTTCGTAAGATAAGTTTTACCGACTCCGGTCTTACCGAAGAACAAAAGGTTACTGTATTTCCGGTCAGGAGAAGAGAAGTTGTCTACGAAATTATGACATATCTTTAAGACAGTATTCATATTGTCCTTAGGGGACTTTCCTGTTACTGAATCTATATCATTGTCATTGAAATAATCGAGATTAAAGTTATCGAAGTTCTCGCTTTTAAGAACCTCACGAATATTTGACTGGTTGTATAATATTTCAATCTCAGCTTTCTTGAAACAATGACATTTCTTATTATCTATATATCCTGTATCTTTACAATCATTACAACGATAATGCATATCGAGATAATCAGGTTTAAGACCATTTTCAATAAGAAGTTTCTTTCGTTCTTCTTTGAGTAAAGTTAATTTCTTCTTAAATTCCTCTATAGGCTTATTGTTATCTTCAGGAGAATTATTACTTAAAAGCATTGCCTTGGTTGTGGCAAGAGAGAGAGAGGAAATCTCATCATTAATCTCTTTGATACGTGGAATCTGGCTGTAGACAGTTGCGATTTTTTCGTTCTGAAGCCTCTTATTCTCTAATTGTATTCTATTATATGAGCGAACTATCTCGTCATACTGCATATTTGTAAGTGACATTATATCCTCCATTGTTATGTGGTCTTAAGAAATCTAATATATCGGGACAAGCCATTAATTCTCAAAATATACTATGCAAGCATAGTATATTTTGAGAATTTTGACCCTGGCATCATACGTTATTAAGTAATTCTTTCTCTAAAGATTCGTAGTTATATGTTCTCTGGTTAAAATTATTAAATGAATTCTTAGGTTTGGCAGAAGTCTCATTATTATCAGTCTGATTCTTCTTATAAGCAGCCTTGTTCTTCTGGTGTTCACCATCTAATACCTTGACATCACTAAGAGTACGGATGCCTTTTTCTTTCCATTTAGTAAGAATGGAATCGGCATATTCGAAGCTTGGCTGGTGAATTGTATTCATAGTACGATTGCAGGCATCTAATACAATATCCATAGGGAAACCATATGAATCTGTCCATTTTACAATAAGCGCTTTTTCGCCTGCTCCCGGATTACGTCCGCTTATTCCAAATGCCTTAAGCACAGGATAGCATCTTGAACTGTATAATTCCGTACTTGCCTTAGCTTTATCAACCGTATCAATTCCCTCATTTGCCCAGGAAATAGCAGTTTTCTCTATGTAACGCATCTGCCTGTGGTTATTAGAAATAGCATATTCAAGCAGATATACAATGAGGTCTGAATCAAAACCAAGTACATCATAGAAGAATAACAAAGTATTTACATCGGATGCACTAAGAGTTTTACCGAGAAGTTTCTGTGCAATATACATAAATTCGACAACTTCACTTTTCTCATTAAATGAGCTGATTTCGTTAGCTGTATACACTTTCTTAGTGAAATCAGGCTGTGCCATATTAAATGATTTGAGGGTGGCAGAAGCCTTGTCTGAAGAAATGCCATTAGGTGACATATTGTCAGTATTCATATTATCAGTAGCTATATTATTGCTCATATAACTATCAGGCATTTTATTAACCATATGGTTAATCGTTACTTCGTTATTCATATGATTAGCAGACATTTCACTACTTATATGATTGCCAGCTAAATCATTATCCATATAATTATTCGACAAATCATTATTTATATGATTGCCGGTTAAATCATTATCCATATGCTTGTTCGACATTTCACTATTTATACGATTACCTGTTAATTCGTTATTTCTATGATTATCAGTCATTTCATTATGTATATGAGCTACCGGCTGTGACTTAGGTGCTGCAAATGTCGAAATCTCAATGTTTGAGCCGTCAGTAGTCGTGTAATCCGTAATAAGTGGTTTCATCTTAATATTTGTAAGCATCTTATTAGAATCAAATTTAAGGTCAAGGAGACCAATCTGTTCCCAGTATCTAAGGGCGCGAACAACATCTTTCTCTGTGTGATTAAAGATGTCTGCGATATGGCATATCGAAATATCCATATCTGGAGAAGACAAAGCTCTTAGTAAATATAAATAAATTTTCACAAACTCTCCGTTAGCATTTGGCATATACTCATCTAAGAAATAATTAGACACTATGGTTGCCATAGTCTGTGAGCTGCCTTCTAATTTAATCGTACCCATTTCTGTATCAATACCTTTCGCACTGTAAATATTTCAAATAAATAACTTTCTTTGAGTAGTCATTATAGCACAAAAAAAAGAAAATGAATACACCTATTTTTGCTACAACCCTTGAAAATAAAGGGATTGAGGCAATGTGGATAATGTGGACAATGTGGACAAGACATAAAAAATAATATCGAAAATTGTTACATTCCGTAAAATACAAGCAAATCAATGTGGTTTACATAATTACCAAAAAATAAAGAAATCCACATTTTTATCATGGAGTTTTTCACAATAAAAATGTGGATAATGTGGATAACTATTTCTCAACCAGATTTTCGCCGATTAATACAACATCTCCGGCACCCATAGTTATCAACAAATCACCGTTGATACAATTTTTTGATAAAAATTTTTCAATTTCTTCAAAAGTTGGGAAATAATATACTTCTTTACCTAATTTTTCTATCTCTGCACGTAATGTATCAGAGCTTATTCCGAGGTCATCTGTCTCTCTTGCAGGATATATTTTAGCTAAGACAACTTTATCAGCAAGTGTTAAGGCTTTAGCGAATTTATCCATAAGAGCCTTTGTACGTGTATATGTATGTGGCTGGAATACACACCAGAGAGTTTTATGAGGATAGTTTCTGGCTGCTGTTAATGTAGCTTCTATCTCATCAGGATGATGTGCATAATCGTCAACTACAGTTACACCATTAAATGTTCCTTTATATTGGAAACGTCTGTCTGTACCTGAATAGTTATTAAGACCTTTTACGATGAATTCAACAGGTACTTTTATAGATGAAGCGGTTGCAAATGCAGCCAATGCGTTCAGGATATTGTGTTCACCCGGAACTTTTAAGTCTATATGTGCAATTGTTTCTGTGCCTGATAATGAGCAACAGCCACCCTCACATTTAACTACACGTTTGACAACATCAAATGATGCACAGGCAAAATCATTGTAAACAATATTTTCAGCAGAAAAATCACTGGTATTTTTATCAAGACCAAATGTTATGTAACGACATTTGAGGTCATTAGTAAAGTAACTTAGATTATCAATGGCACTGTTTATTATTAATGTTCCGTTTTCGTCTAATTTATCAGCAAATATCTTGAAACTGTTGCGGATATCATCAATGTCTTTGAAGAAGTCAAGATGGTCCTCACGCACGTTAAGGATTACATTTACATTTGAAATAAGTGATAAGAAGCTGTTAGTATATTCACAGGCTTCAGTAACTAAATAATCTGAATGGCCTACACGTAAGTTACCACCGATAGTTTTTAACATTCCGCCTACTAATATAGTAGGGTCACATTCGTATGCAAGCAATATTTCAGATAACATAGAAGTAGTAGTAGTCTTACCATGAGTTCCTGCAACGGAAATAGCTGTTTTATATTGCGCCATTATATGTCCTAATAAGACTGCACGCGTTACACTTGTGATGCCTTTATCTCTTGCAGCAACTAACTCAGGATTATCCTGTTTAACTGCGGCTGTGTATACAAGATAAGAGATATCATCTGTTATATTCTCATAATTATGTCCATAGTGAATAGTTGCACCAAGTGAAGTAAGACGGTCAGTTACGGCTGATTCCTTAGAATCAGAACCGGAAACAGTGTATCCGTTATCAAGTAGAATTTCAGCTAATCCACTCATACTTATACCGCCAATGCCGACGAAATGAACGTGACAAGGCTGTTTCATTATATTTTCTATATCTAGATTTTTCATACTAATCCTCTTTTCTGAGCGACTTGCTTAGAAGAGGCGATGAGAAATTTGCGTAGGCGGTTTCTCATCTGCCATAAAAGCCATTTGCTTTCGCTCCGAAACAAATAGCTGGGTGAAAAATAATCGCATCAGCATTATTTTTCACACTATCCTCTTTTCTGATAAATATTATATTTTTTTCTCAAACACAGGATCACTTGTAAGGCGTACCCCTAACTTCTTAAATGTCTTTTTATCGACATCTGAAAGCATTACTGTTGTATGGACATCAAGTCCCTGAAGGGCTGGAAGTTGTTCCATTGCTAGCTTGGCATTGTTATCTGAAGTAGCACTCATTGCAAGGGCAATCAGAACCTCATCAGTATGAAGTCTTGGGTTTTTGCTTGACAGATAATCAACTTTCAAATGCTGGATAGGACCTATGGCTTCCGGTGAAATAATAGGTGTCTCATGGTCGATTCCTGCAATAGTCTTAAGTGCATTTAATAATAATGCAGCAGATGGACCTAATAAATCAGAAGTCTTACCTGTAATAATTCTGCCATCATCTAATTCCATAGCAGCAGCGGCTACACCTAATTTCTCAGATAATTCTCTTGCGGCAACTGCAACTTTTCTGTCATGTGTGCTGATATTTGCCTGATTCATTATAAGTTCAATCTTCTGGACTTCATGCTCAGTACCATTTTCAGTAACAAGCTTATTAAGACTCTCATAATATCTTCTTATTATCTCCATATTAGATGCCTGACGGCAGACTTCATCATCAATAATACAGTTACCTGCCATATTAACGCCCATATCTGTAGGTGATTTGTATGGGTTTTCACCATAAATCTTTTCAAATATTGCATTTAGAACAGGGAAAATATCCACATCTCGGTTGTAGTTAACGGTTGTTTCACCATATGCCTCTAAATGGAATGGGTCAATCATATTTACATCATCTAAGTCAGCAGTTGCTGCTTCATATGCAAGATTTACAGGGTGCTTAAGAGGAATATTCCATATAGGGAATGTCTCATATTTAGCATAGCCTGCTTTAATTCCACGTTTGTTATCATGATATAACTGAGAAAGGCATGTAGCCATCTTTCCACTTCCGGGACCAGGTGCGGTAATAACTACTAATGGTCTTGTTGTCTCTATATAATCATTTTTACCGTAGCCTTCATCACTTACAATAAAAGGTATATTAGATGGGTAACCCTCTATTGAATAATGAAGATATACTTTGACATTCATCTTCTCTAACTTAGCCTTAAATGCATCTGTTGCCTTATGGCTCTCATAATGTGTAATTACAACACTTCCGACATATAATCCGCGTGAAGTAAATGCATCCATAAGACGTAAAACGTCCTCATCATAAGTTATTCCGATGTCAGCACGAACTTTGTTACGTTCGATATCTGCGGCACTTATAACGATTACTATTTCTGCCTGATCAGAAAGCTGCATTAACATTTTTAATTTACTGTCAGGTTCGAAGCCCGGTAATACGCGGGATGCGTGGTAATCATCAAAAAGCTTGCCACCAAACTCTAAGTATAATTTGTCACCGAACTTGCTTATTCTCTCTTTAATGTGTTCGGATTGCATTTTAAGATATTTGTCATTATCAAAACCGATTTTCATTGGTTCCTCCGTTCTAAAGTTTTACTTTTCCTTACATTTATTAGTTTTGTATTATATGATGCTACACAATATTATAATAGTGGTAGAGTATGGAAATGTATACAGTGCATAATCCATAGAACCTCTTAGTATCTGTATCATTATATTATCGAACTATATATATTGTAAATAATAAGTAAGTAAAATTCAAGTCTGCTTTTCAAATAATAAAATGTCTGCTATAATGAGGCAATATAAGATGATGCAGATGGTGCAGATATTATGTAAAATGTTTTGTAATTTTAAATATTTGCCCGGACATCATTAATATATTTATATGTACAGGGAAATGTGCAGAAATGAGGAGAAATGGAAACATCAGTTGATAATAATGAAAATTCACTAGCACCTGTCGGTGTATTTGATTCAGGTATAGGCGGTCTTACTGTTGCAAGAGAGATTATGCGACAACTGCCAAATGAGAAAATAGTATATTTCGGTGATACTGCGAGAGTTCCATATGGTTCGAAATCTAAGAGTAATATTATTAAATATTCAAGACAGATAGTAAGATTTCTAAGAACAAAAGGCGTAAAAGCTATTGTCGTGGCATGTAATACTGCAAGTGCGATGGCATTAGATGAGATAGAGAAAGAATTAGATATTCCAATTATTGGTGTGGTTAAGCCGGGTGCAAAGGTAGCTGTTGAGAAAACAGTTAACAAACGCATTGGAATAATTGCAACAGAGGCTACAATCAGCAGTGGAATTTATACAGATACGATAAATGAACGTGATAATGACATTACAGTTGTGACAAAGGCATGTCCGTTATTCGTTCCTTTGGTAGAGGAGGGCTGGATTAAAGACCCTATTACTTATGAAGTGGCAAGAAGATACCTTGCTGAACTTCAGGATAAGGATATAGATACACTGGTACTTGGCTGTACGCATTACCCTCTTCTTAGAAATACAATTGGCGAGATTATGGGCGATAAGGTAACACTTGTTAATCCGGCGTATGAGACAGCGATAAGTTTAAGAACTCTTCTAGAAGAGAAGAATTTAGCAGCAGGCAACGAACACAGATATACAGGTGGAATGTATGACTTCTATGTAAGTGATACTGCGGATAAGTTTAAGAATTTTGCAAATTCGATATTGCCATTTCATATAGATAATATTACACAGATAAATATAGAAGAATATTAAAGAATATTAATACACTGATTTCTAAATAACCATAAAATAATCTAACATATTATTTTATGGATTATATACGACAAAATATTTAGCGTTATTAGTCAGGTTATTTATGAAATTGTATAGGGACACTTTATAAAAAGAAAAAAAGAAAATCAGAAAGGTTCGGTATAATATGGATAAAAATGTGCGTGTTATAATCAGGGGACTCCACAATACAGACAGTGATGAGTCGGATATGGTTATAGACGTTAAAGGAACTTATTATAATAAGAATGGAAAGCATTATATCTGTTATGAAGAGAAAGATGAGAACTCTGATGAAGCTAATACAAATATGCTGAAAATGAGAGATGATAATATCGAGCTTATCAAAAGAGGAGCTAATGCAACTCATCTGAATTTCGAAAAGGGTAAGATAAATACTACTTATTATAAGACATTTGCAGGAAATCTGTATATTGGCGTAGATACAAAATATATGCATATAATCGAAAGTGATGGCAGGATTGATGCAAGAATAGAGTATGCGTTAGTTATGGATGAACAGAAAGTTTCGGATTGTGTCGTAGAGATACAGGTCATGGAAGCATAGAAAATATAAAAAAGTATAAGGACATAGAAAAATTATAGAAGTAAAAAAGTCTTTATATATAACTAATATGCTATATATAAAGACTTATGAATCTAAATTATATTTAATTTTATTTAGATTTTGAAGCAGCTTTTTTGGTCTTTTCCTTTTCGGCAAGTTTAGCGGCTTTCTTCTCTTCTTTAATCTGCTTACGTGTTTTCTTAGGTTCTGGAAGAGGTCCTCTGATACGCTTTGCAGACATAACATAGATTCCGCTTACCTGGGCTTTAACTTCCTGTTTTGGAAGTATTGAATCAAATATAGTTCCATCACACATAAGGGACATAACTTTTGGTCCGACTTTAACTTTTAGAATTGGAACTTTTGCACGACGTAGATATTTCGGCGTTTGTTCAACGACAATCTTTGGAAATCCGGCTTCGGACAGCTTCATCTTCTTTTTATCTATTACATAAAAAGACATCATCTGTGACTGGCCTTCCATTGTCTTACGCTGTGAATCAGCTTTTTTCTCAGCTTTACGTCCGAATATATAAAGTACAACTAATAATACAAGTAAAACTGCTATAACTATTAATAATATTTTAATTGGTAATGGCATATTTTCCTCCGTTCTATGATAAATACTATGATTTTGGTATAAAACCAATACATAAAAAGTATTTTAACATTTATGGGAATAAAATACAATTCTTTTTTAGACATAAAATAAAAGTAAAGGAGATTATACCGATATGAGCGAAGCAATAAGCATAGCAAAGAGCATCGGGGAGTGGATATATAATAACACTTTTTATATAAATATTATTTTGGGAATAATAATTATATTCTTTCAGAGACGTGATCCGACTTCGGTGTGGGCATGGCTTCTGCTTTTATATTTCATACCGATTGTCGGTTTCTTCTTATATCTTGTAATCGGGCATGATTACCATAAGAGTAAAATGTTTCGAATTAAAGAGGTAGAAGATGAATTAAATGGTGCAATCAAGAAACAGGAGAATAGAATATTTAATAATGAATTCAGTATTTCAGATGAAAGAGTTCGGGAATATTCTGATTTAGTGCTATTTAATCTAGAGACGAGCAGTGCAATCTATAGTGAAGATAATAAAGTTAAAGTATTTACGGACGGAAATGCTAAATTCGATGATTTGATAGAGGAGATGAAGAAAGCGACAAAGTTTATCCATATCCAATATTATATTATCAGTAAAGGCGAATTATTCGACAGAATTTTTGAGGTATTGAAGAAAAAAGTTGCACAGGGCGTTGAGGTAAGAGTTCTCTATGACAGTATGGGCGGCAGAGATTTAGGAAGAAAAAATGTGAGGAGAATGAAGCAGGCGGGCATCAAAGTCGGTGAATTCTTTCCGGCATTTCTTGGAAGATTCCAGATGCGTTTTAACTACAGAAATCACAGAAAGATTGTGGTTATCGATGGTAAATACGCATATGTTGGCGGTTTCAATGTCGGAGATGAGTATATAAGTAAGAAAAAGAAATTCGGATATTGGAGAGACACACATCTTAAGATAGAGGGTGCAGCAGTTAATGATCTTCATATAAGATTTCTGTTAGACTGGAATTATACGGCTAAAGAGAATCTGTTCGGCATAGAGAAATATTTCAATAATAAACCATTGCATTATAATAGAAATGTAGGTGTCCAGATTATTTCAAGTGGTCCTGATTCAAAGAGACAGGAGATAAGAGATAATTACCTGCGACTGATTAATAAAGCAAAAGAAAGAATATATGTGCAGACACCGTATTTCATACCGGACGACAGTGTGTTGCAGGCACTTAAGATTGCGGCTCTGTCAGGCGTAGATGTGCGGCTTATGATACCATGTAAACCTGACCACCCATTTGTCTATTGGGCTACATACTCGTATGCGGGAGACCTTATAGATGCCGGTGTCAGATGTTATTGTTATGAAGCGGGTTTTCTGCATGCAAAAGGAATGGTGGTAGATGGTCTGGTAAGCTGTTATGGAACAGCTAATATGGACAGACGAAGCTTTGCATTGAATTTCGAAGTAAATGCAGTTGTCTATGATCCTGATGTTTCATGGCAGTTAGAGAAGAAATTCTTAGAAGATCTGACGAAATGCAGGGAAATAACAAGATTTAATTATAACAGAAGAACATTATGGATAAGATTTAAGGAGCAGATATCAAGATTGTTAGCACCGCTTATGTAGTTTTAATATTATAAAACATTTACAGGTGCAGAAAGGAACGAATGAAATGAGTAGTAAAAATACAGGAAAAAGTAAAATGGCAAAAAGAGTTGTACTAATGTCACTCATTACGTGTGTAATGTTTATAGCCTTAGTGGTTATGGCAATTGGTTTTATAAAGGTAAAATCAGACAATAAGCAAAATGCCGACAAGGTTAAGGAACTAAATAAATCAAAAGATTCATACAGTAAGGAATTAGAGTCAGTTAATAATGAAAAAGATGACTTAAATAAAAAGGTGACTGAGTTAGAAAGTGAAAAGGAATCACTTGCTGATAAGAACGCAGAGCTTGAAAGTGTAATGACAGCACAGGGAATTAAGGAAAAGGTGGCTGATGATAAGAAGATTGTCTATCTTACATTTGATGATGGTCCATCAGATTTGACACCACAGTTTCTTGATACTCTTGATAGTTATGGCGTAAATGCTACATTTTTCGTAACATACCAGCCGCAGCACGAAGACATTTACAAGGACACAATTGCAAGAGGAAACAGCATACAGATTCATACGGCATCACATGATTATGACAAGGTATATGCTTCAGAAGAGGCATATATAGCTGATTTCAACGAGATTTTTGAGTATGTTAAAAATGTAACAGGCACAACACCTAATTATTTCAGATTTCCGGGCGGAAGTACAAACAGTTATGGAAAGAGTATTGTAAAATCAATTGCAAAAGATATGAAAACTAATGGATATGATTTCGTGGACTGGAATGTAAGTGTGGGTGACGGAAGTGCCAAAGCAACGAAAGACAGTATAATCGCTAAGATAAAAGCTGAATCAGAGGGCAAAAATCATATTGTAATGTTAGCACACGATAGCGGAACTAAGACTGAAACACTTGCTGCTTTACCTGAAATAATTGAATATTATAAAGCTAACGGATATGAATTCGGTGTAATAAAGGGCAATTTAGATGTGTCATTTGCACAGTTTATAGATTATGAGAATTAGTGAATAAAGGAGATGCCGCAGAATGGAATATACATTATTAGGAAACACAGATATTGAAATTTCTAAGTTATGTGTTGGTTGTATGAGTTTTGGGAAGGCAGGAACTATGCACGACTGGACACTTAATGAAGCAGAGACGGAAGAAGTAGTTAAATATGCATTGTCACAGGGAATTAATTTCTTCGATACGGCAAATGGTTATTCGGCAGGAACAAGTGAGGAATATTTAGGTCGTGCGTTGAAGAATAATATTGCGCGTGACAAGGTAGTTATCGCTTCTAAGGTATATTTTAATCCGGGACGATTGTCTGCAACTGCTATTCATAGGGAAATAGATGGAACACTCAAACGTCTTGGAACAGATTATCTTGACTTATATATAATTCATCGTTTTGATTATGAAACACCAATTGAAGAAACGATGGAGGCACTGAATGATTTAGTTAAAGCAGGAAAGGTACGTGCTCTAGGGGCTTCTGCAATGTATGGATATCAGTTTCACAATATGCAGCTTGTGGCAAAAGATAACGGTTTTGCACAGTTTCAGGCAATGGAGAATCATTATAATCTGTTATATCGTGAAGATGAGAGAGAACTTATTCCAATCTGTAAGCAGATGGGAGTATCTCTTATGCCATATAGTCCGTTAGCAGCAGGACATCTGACAAGACCTGAATGGAATACGGACACACTTCGAAGTAAAACTGACAGAGTAGCAATGGGTAAATATGACAGAACTGAAGAACAGGATATTAAGATTGTCGGTCGTGTACATGAACTGGCATTAAAATATGGCGTGAAAATGCAGCAGATTGCACTTGCATGGCATTGGGCAAAGGGCGTAGCTTCACCTATTATCGGTTCTACAAAGGTATCGCATTTAGAAGATGCCATTAAAGCATTAGATGTTAAGTTGACACCTGAAGATATTGAATATCTAGAGGAACCATATATTCCACATAGAATTGTGGGAGCAATTGACCATAATCCTGCTGAGGGCGTTATGCTGTTAGATGAGAAGAAGTAGATGTAGAGTAAGGATGTTTAATGGTTAAAATTTTGTGGTAAAAATAAATATATTTATATTGCGTATCGTATTGAAAGTATCTAGTGGGTATGTTAAAATCTAAACAGATGTCACCATAACGGTAGGCGGTTGCCCTCTGCGGAGGGACTGTGACCCTTCGATTACATAGAAACCTGTATAGGAATCTAAAGAAAGGAGGGCTAAACGAATGAGTATTGTTGATTTTATTGCAGTAGTAAGCTTTGGTTTAACCTGCTTTGGAATAGGATATTCTTTTGGTAAAGATAATAATAAGACACAGAAATAGCCGCCCGGGTCCTGAAAAAACTGAGCGGCTTTTCTGAAAAGAAAAAAGTATATTGGGCCAACCGTCTATCGGTGGCATTTTCTATTAATAAATATAGTAATATATCTAAAAACTAATTCCTATTAACAATATAACACAATATGTTATTGATTTCAAGTGAAAACCTGTTTTTATAGTTTATGAAACTTATTAGCAAATATTCTGAAACTTAGTAATAATTTATACTTGAATAAAATAATAGAGAATTGCTATATTTTAAGATAATAATATAACCATACGGAGGTCAATTTATATGTTCATAAGAAATGCGACAATAGATGATATCGATAAAGTTGCAGCAGTGGAAAGTGAATGTTTTCCTGTAACCGAAGCAGCAACTAAAGAAGAATTTGCAGAGAGAATTAAGTATTATGGAAATCATTTCTGGCTGATGTTTGATAATGACAAAGAGGAGAAATTAATTGCATTTGTAGATGGCTTTGTTACGAATGAAGCAGATTTAACAGATGAAATGTATGAGAAAGCCGATATGCATAATGAAAATGGTGAATGGCAGATGATTTTCGGAGTCAATACAATTCCTAAATATCGTAAGAAAGGTTATGCAGGAGAGTTAATAAAAAGAGCTATAAATGATGCTAAAGAGCAGGGAAGAAAAGGGCTTGTTCTTACATGTAAGCAGGGATTAGTTGCTTATTATAAGAAGTTTGGTTTTGTAGATGAGGGAGTAACAGATAAGTCCGTACATGGAAATGTTATCTGGCATCAGATGAGGTTTACATTTGGCGGTCAGGGTGTTATAATCAGCAATGGTTAAAAATGAAATTCAATTAATACTAAATCAAAAGGAGGCGAAATATATGGACAGTTGTGATAGTAATAGTCGAAGTACATATAACGATGGAACAGACTTAGAATATATTTCAAGTGTCTGTATTTATGCCTTTTAGTTATATATTTTAAGCCTTATCCATCGTTAGAAATATCACAACCACAGATGTTTGTGTAGTATTTTACTACGATGGAATTTTTATGCCCTTTTTTAGGGGGCGAATGGAGGCCGGGTGTAAAAAATAATGCTGATGCAGTTATTTTTTACACGACTAATTGTGCTGCAGGCATCACAATTAGTATTTATCGCAGAACTGAATCTGATATTCAGTTCGCGATTCTTTCGGCACAAGTGCCTACAGAATGGAGGTTTAAAATGGAAAAAGAAGTATTAAAAGAACCAATGTATGTTGAAAATATCGTATCTATTATCAGAAGTGGACTTAATAAAGAAGATTTATTAGAGAAATTAAGTGATTACCATGAAAATGATATCGCACAAAGTCTTGAATATCTGACTAAAGATGAACGTATAAACTTATATAATAATCTTGATGCCGAAACGATATCTAATATATTTTCTTATATTGAAGAACCTGATAAATATATTGAAGAATTAGGAATCGATAAATTAGCCACAATTATCAACGAGATGGACTCAGATGATGCGGTCGATTTATTAGAAAATATTGATGAAAATATAAAAAGTCAGTTGCGACCAATTCTGAAAGAAGATGTCAAAGCTGATATCCGTTTGATAAATTCATATGACGAGGAAGAAATCGGTAGTCTGATTACTACGAATTATATTAAAATATCTAAAAATCTTACTATCCGTCAGGCAATGCATGAATTGATTAAACAGGCTGGAGAGAATGATAATATTTCTACAATCTATGTTGTAGATGAAGCTGATAAATATTGTGGTGTCATTGATTTAAAAGATTTAATTATAGCAAGAGAGCATGACGAACTTGATGATATTATAAGTTATTCTTATCCATATTTACTTGACCATGAGAATATCTCTGAAAGTATCGAGAAGATAAAAGATTATGCAGAAGATTCTCTTCCTGTATTAAATGCTGATAAGAATATCATAGGTATTCTGACTGCGCAGGACGTAATTGAGGCAGTAGATGATGAAATGGGTGAGGACTATGCTAAATTAGCTGGTTTGACAGCAGAGGAGGACCTTAAAGAAACCACAGCAGAAAGTATGCGTAAACGTTTACCATGGCTTATAGTATTATTGTTTTTAGGAATGGGAGTTTCGACAGTCGTGGGTGCGTTTGAAAATGTTGTGGCAGTGCTGCCGATAATAATATGCTTCCAGTCTTTGGTACTTGATATGGCAGGAAATGTCGGAACACAGTCTTTAGCTGTAACAATTCGTGTTCTTATGGACGAGGACTTAAAGGGTAAAGATAAATTAACATTAGTTATAAAAGAAGTGAAAGTCGGCTTTAGTAATGGTATGCTTCTTGGCATATTGTCACTTGTTTGTCTGGGACTTTACATTAGTTTCTTCAAGGGCTATACATTATTTAATGCATTTATGATATCTGGTTGTGTTGGAATATCATTATTAGTATCTATGATTATTTCAAGCCTTGTTGGAACTTTAGTGCCATTATTCTTCCATAAAATAAAAGTGGACCCGGCAGTAGCATCAGGACCACTTATCACAACTGTAAATGATTTAGTTGCAGTAGTTACTTATTATGGATTATCGTGGATACTTTTAATCCAGTGTATACATTTGGCATAATATTTAAGTTAGAATAAAGATTAATATTACTAAGCAGAAAATAAATAGTATTTTGCATATATAATTTGCCGGACAATGTCTGGCAAATTTAGCATTTACCGGAAAATATTTTCTAAAGGTGTAAGCTGTAAGTCTGACAATGTTTTATATGACAGATTTACGGCTTCGTCCCATATAACTGACGGATTATGACAATCCGAACCTACGATTACCTTAATATCACTACCTTTAAGGTGTGACCAGAAGCGGTTATCAGGATAAGGATATCGTTTGCCATCAGGATAATCAGTAAGTCCACGTCGTATTCCATTAGCATTGAATTCTATGATAGTTCCGTATCTGGATGCGGCCTCTAATATAATGTCAAATGCTTTATCGCAATTATAATCCCATGCAAAAGGATTAATCATACACAAATCAGGGTGTGCAAGAATTTTAAAATATCTAGTTGCAAGTCCCTCACTTATTGCATTAGCATATTCTAAATAACATTCAGTGTTATCAGCGGAATAAATGCTTTTAGAAGAACTGTTGTCAGACATATATGCGTGTTCGCCGAGTAACAGATAATCAAGTCCGCGTTTCGTAAGAAGTTCTTCATAATAATTAAGATTTTTATGGAAATACTCAATTTCTAATCCTTTGTAAAGAGTAATTCTGTCAGAATATATTTCCTTAAGGCGGTCAAGCTCGTTAAGATAATCATCTAATTCACTACATTCCATTCTAAGACCATAATTTTCGCCACCGGGAAAAGGTGCGTGGTCAGAAAATCCCAAAATCTTAATGTCATTTTTAATGGCTGCTAGTACATAATCTTCTTCCGTTCCACCAGCGTGTTTGCAGCGGCAGGTGTGTGTATGATAATTAACTCTCATTTATAAGTCTAAGCCCTTTCGTCAAGCATTTCCTGAATCTTTCTCTGTGTGTATGCACCAAGAAATTTCTTATCCTCTTTATCTAATTCTTCGATTATAATTGGTTTGCCAAAGTCGATAGTTACTTTTCCACGTTTAATTTTAGGAAAATGATTTTCAAAAATATCTGCTGTACCTGTAAGTGCGACAGGAATAATAGGCGATTTAGATTTCTCAGCCATCTTCATACTTCCCTCTTTGAAAGGAAGCATTTTACCGTCTTTAGAACGTGTTCCCTCAGGAAAAACAAATACTGACACACCGCCTTTAATCTGTTCTACACCTTTTAATATTGTCTTAAGTCCCTCTTTAATATTATCTCTGTCTAAGAAAAGACAACTGATATTTCTCATCCACAGATTAAGAAATGGAACTTTGTTAATCTCTTTTTTCGCTACATATCCGACATTATATGGGATAGTAACGTATGATACTAAGATATCAAAAAAGCTGTTGTGATTACCGACATATAAGCAGGCTTTATCCTTTGGGATATTCTCAACCCCGGTTGCTTCGATTTTAACACCTGCTATAAACAGACAAATTCTAAACCCCATCGATACAATGAATTTACTTGAATTATCCCTTGCCTTAATATTGCATTTGCTAAGTATCCATTCGATAAGATATACGGGAATACTTAGAATAAAAAATATTACCAGAAATATTGCAATTCCAAAAAGTCGTAACATAAGTCCTCCATAAAATTTATTAGTATTAAATATTAAAGAAGTAATAATAATCTTGTATACAAGAATACATATCGTATACGCATATAAGAATATAACAAGAGTACATATTGAATTACTTTTTAATACTTTAATCCTATACATTATAACATATAGAGAGGTATTTGGATATGATTTAATTATATGACTCAAATTTACGCAATTCTTACAAGGGGTTTCGATATTTATATTTGTCAAATTCACTTTAACAGATGAATATTGGCTACAATATGTATGTGCGAAGTTTGAACTATATAAACAACATCATTAAAGTAGCAAAAAAATACTTTTTTAATAAAACTTCTTGACATTAATATGTCATAGTGGTATTTTATAGAACAAAAGTAGCAAAAAAATACTTTTAAGGAGGAACGGGATATGGAAAAATCTCGTAGTAAGGAGAATTTACCGGAACAAGATTGTGGTAGAAAAGGCATATTAGAAAAAAGAAATGCCGCAGGACTTACCGAAGCAGAGTTTTTAGCAAGCTACAGGCCAAGTGATTATGAGAGACCATCGGTGACAGTAGATATGCTGATTCTTGCAATGGATAAGTCGTTTAACGGACTAAAAACCCTGTTGATTCAACGTAAAAACCATCCATACATAGATTGTTATGCATTACCGGGAGGTTTTGTGGAAATAGATGAATCGGCATATAGTGCAGCTTCAAGGGAACTTGAGGAAGAAACGGGACTTAAAAATATTTATTTAGAACAGCTTTATACAATGAGCCAGCCGGACAGAGACCCTCGAATGAGAGTTATAGATATTGCATATATGGCACTTGTACCTGAGACGAAAGTTGAGGGAAAAGTAAAGGCCGGAGATGATGCTAAAGAGGCCCTATGGTTTGACATAAGATTTACGGACAAGAATCTGATTCTTCATAATGAGGATAAGAATATTGAAATCAGATACAATCTTAAGAAGAAATCATTTAAGAATGGCGTAATAAAAGTTGAGAATTATGTGCCTGATTTAGTCAGTAATGATGCACTTGCATTTGACCACTCACAGATAATCTTAGAGGGACTTACGAGGCTTAAGAATAAAATAGAATATTCCGATGTTGCATTTAACCTTGTACCAAAGGAATTTACACTTCCTGATTTGCAGCGGGTGTATGAAGTTATTCTGGGTAAGAAACTTTATAAGACGAATTTCAGGGAAAAGATAATCGATAAAGTCAGACTTTTAGACAAAAAAGGAATATCGATAACAGGTAACAAGTCATCAGCTTTATATAAATATAAACGTTAGTGGAAATGGAGACAGTGAGAAAAATATATGAAGAAAATATTAGTAATTGTAGATATGCAGAATGATTTTATAACAGGTCCACTTGGCAATGCGGACTGTCAGGCTGTAGTTAATAATATAGTAGAAATTGTGAATAATGAAGAGTATACGGATATTATTCTTACAAGAGATACGCACCAGGAGAATTATCTTGATACCCGGGAGGGTAAGAATCTTCCAGTCGCTCATTGCATAGAGGGAACGGAAGGTTTTGAGATAGATTCAGATATAATGAGTGCAGTAGAGAATAAATACAAAACTTCTGAAATCAGAAATTATCTAAACAAGAAAGAGAATATGCCGATTGTTATTAACAAGCCATCATTTGGAAGTATGGAGCTCGCAAGGTTGTTATCTGAAAATGTAAATGCAGAAGATATCATAGATTTTGTCGGGGTATGTACGGGAATCTGTGTAATCAGTAATGTATTGCTTGCGAAAGCAGCAGTTCCTGAGACAAATGTAAGAGTTATAGAAAATGCATGTGCCTGTGTAACTAAGGAATCGCATAGAACAGCAATTGAGGCAATGAAAATGTGTCAGGTTGAGATAGTGTAGAAATAGCGTAGAATAGTGCGGCAAGTTGCTTGAGAATGGAGAATAGTGTGAAAAATACAGATTGATATCTGATTTTTCACACAGCTAAATGTGTTGCAGGCACCACATTTAGCATCTATCGCAGAGCCAAATCTGACATTTGGCTCGCGATTCCTCCGGCACAATGTGCCTGCGGAATGGAGATTATTATGAAATTAAATCAGATTATTACAAGTTTATTAGAAACAGATATGTATAAATTCAGTATGGGACAGGCAATATACCATCAGTTTAGTGATTATAAGACTACCTGGTCTTTCAAATGCAGAAATACCGATGTGCATTTTACAAAAGAGGTAGTGGAGGAAATCAAGGAGCAGATAAAGGCATATTGCGGACTCAGATTTACGGAGGAAGAACTTGAGTATCTTCATAATATTAAGTGGATTAAGGGAAGTTATGTAGATTTCTTAAGACTCTGGCAGCCAAGATATGAAGATTTCGAGATAACAACAGATGCAGAGTGTGGTCTCTCAATTGAAGCAAAAGGCACATGGCTTAATACATCTATGTATGAGATTCCTACGCTTGCAATTGTAAATGAAGTGTATTTCAGAATGGAATATAATTATGATGAACTTCTTAACAGCTTTAAGAATAGATTAGATGAGAAAATTAAGAAAATAAGCACAGGCGAATATAATATCGGTTCATTTAGTGAATTTGGTCTTAGAAGAAGGTTGTCAGCCGAGGCGCAGGAACTTGCTGTAGATTTACTTAGTAAGAATAAATATCCTGACTCAAAATTCGTCGGAACTTCAAATGTATATCTTGCTAAAAAATACAATCTTACACCGGTTGGAACAATGGCGCATGAGTGGATTATGTGCGTAGGACAGGGTAATCATAAACATAATCCTGCATATTCTAACTGGTATGCATTAGATGCGTGGGTAAAAGAATATGGTATCTTAAATGGTACAGCGTTAGCAGATGCGATAACAACTGATTGTTTCCTTAAAGATTTCCAGCTTACTTATGCAACATTATTCTCAGGTGTGCGACATGACAGCGGTGACCCTTACGAATGGGGAGACAAGATGCTTAAACATTATGAAAGTCTTGGAATAGATCCTATTACGAAGACATTGCTCTTTAGTGACAGTCTTGATTTTGAACGTGCTGACAAACTTAATAAATATTTTAATACAAAAGCAAGAGTTGCCTTCGGAATAGGAACTTATATTTCTAACGACACCGATGTTCCTGCACTCAATATTGTAATGAAAACAACGGCATGTAACGGTATGGACGTTGCAAAGATTTCTGATACACCGGGAAAAGGTATGTGTAAAAATCCTGATTATGTGCATTATCTAAGAAGATGTATCGACTGGCGAATGAAAAACGACAGATAGAAGATGTTAAAATACATTTATAAATCATAATAAGTGGCATCTTTGCAAATATATCTTATGTGCCAGGGTTCGCTGACGTATCCGGTGAAAGATGAATTTTCCTTGGTAAAGCTGAATGTGAAGCCAAAGTCAGAGGCATTCTTCTTAAGCCAGATTCCCTCAGGAGTTTCTTCAAATTCTTCACATAAGTCATAGTCAACACCAGGACAGGAGACATCGATTGCAAGACCTGTCTGGTGTTCGCTGGTGCCTGGCATTGCCACATGTGAATATGCATATTCACGTCCATGTTCACGAACACTGTTTTCATAGAGTTCTTTTTGTCTGTCGTATGAACGAAAAGCTGATATTCCCATAAGATTAAGTCCCTCTTTAAAACAGGCTTTGAACATTTTGCGGAGTGGTTCATAAGCGACTAAGGAAATGCAGCGCTTCATATCATAGACAGGTGCTATGAACGGAACAGGTGCTCTTACTAAATCTTCAGGGATATAATCAGGGGGCAAAGGGTGATACCTGTCGGTAATATAATGTTTTGTTTTCACACTAACCTCATTATTTACATATGAAAAATTATATTTTATAGTATTCAGGAAACAGAAAAAGGTGAAAAATTAATGAAAGAAACTAATTCAAATTATGTAAAGAAAACAATAGATAAAAATGTTGTAAGGAAAGCATTTATAAAGTCAATGCCGATTATGTTCAGTTATTTCTTCGTGAGCGTGGCATATGGAATGATGATGGAAAATGCAGGCTTTCACTGGTATTATTCACTACTTGCGAGTGCGGCAGTTTATACTGGGGCATTTCAGTTCGTACTTATTACATTCTTAAGCAGTGGGGCTTCAATACTTACTGTGGCGGTGACATATAAAATGAAGCATAGCACGTTGATAAGTATATTGTGCGGAACGATTTGTTATATGTGCCTGATTAGGTTGTGAAATATAAATTGCTGTCGTACTTGATGCTGTAAATGGAATCAAAGCCTTATTTACGGAAGTCACATATAATTCTATACAGGAGGTTATTAATGAACAAAGATAGTATTAAATTGGGGTTAAAAACTCTTAAGGTAAAATGTTTTGAACGATATGTAGGAACACTTGCAATGACACCGGATGGTAAGGTGGCATTTTCATATGATGATGAATGGTTAGTTAATGGTTTTGCAATAAGTCCGTTTGTACTACCACTTGAGAAAAAAGTATTTATCCCCGAGAAACGTTATTTTAATGGATTATTTGGTATATTTGCAGATAGTCTGCCTGATGCATGGGGACAACTGCTTTTAGACAGGGTATTAAAGGAATATAAGATTAATGAGGATATAACGGTTCTTGACAGGCTTGCATTGGTTGGTACATCAGGAATGGGAGCCTTGGAATATGAACCTGATTACAGAATAATAGAAAATGAAGAAATAGATGATTTGGATTATATTTCAAAACAATGCCAGAAAGTTCTTAAAACAGAATATTCACCTGATTTGGACGTATTATATAAATTGGCAGGTGGTATTGGAGGTGCAAGACCGAAAATATTAACACATATTGAAGATAAGGATTGGGTTATAAAGTTTCTGGCGGGAATCGATGGTCCAAACTGTGGATTACGAGAATATATTTATTCAGAATGTGCAAGAAAATGCGGTATAAAAATGACAGAAACAAGGCTATTTCCATCGAAAATTTGTGACGGATATTTCGGAACAGTGAGATTTGACAGAATACCATATGAAGGTAAAATGAAAAAAGTTCATATGGCTACGGCGGCTGCAATATTAGAAGCAGATTTTATGTCTCCATGTCTGGATTATAGTGTGCTAATGAAACTTACCCATGTACTTACAAGAGGAAATGCAGAAGATATGGAAAATATGTTTCGAAGAGCATGTTTTAATGTATTTGCACATAATAGAGATGACCATGCTAAGAACTTTACATTTTTATATAATGAAGATGAGGATTGCTGGAGACTAAGTCCTGCATACGATATCACTTACAGTAATACTTATTATGGTGAGCATACGACCTCAGTTGACGGTAATGGAAAAAATCCCGGAGAAAAAGAATTGATGAATGTCGGAACAGGGGCAGGTATTAAGAAATCATTATGTGCAGATATCATAGACGAAATCAGAACAATAGTTGGCGAAGAACTGGCATTTATTAAAAAAGATAATTAGTAAGAAAAATATTTGACATAGTAAATATGAGTGTCTATAATGAATTGGTAGTGCCAAATTGGTGCTACCAATTTTGATGTAAATATTTGTAAATGAATATTTGAAGTATAAACAGGAAAGGAGACTATGATGTATTAATTGTTTCTAATCTTTGCTAAACAGTTGGATATTAATGCATCATATAGTGAACTATGAAATATTTGCGCCAGTTTTTAGTAATTTTAGCAATCTCATTCATCGGAGAAATATTAAAATATTTTCTTCCATTGCCCATACCTGCAAGCATATACGGTATGATGATTTTATTTATAGGGCTTCTTACCGGAATAATTCCATTAGAGGCAGTGAAAGATGTTGGTAAATTCCTAATCGAAATAATGCCGGTTATGTTTATTCCGGCAGGTGTAGGACTTATGTCATCATGGGTGAATTTAAAGCCTGTGTTATTACCTGTAAGCATAATAACAGTAGTATCAATTGTAACAGTTATGATAGCTACGGGAAGAACATCCCAATGGATAATCAGAAGAGGAAAGAAAAAGGAGGAAACAAAACATGAATGATTTGTTTCAGAATTCATTATTTGCAGGAGTAACAATCAGTCTCCTTGCCTATCTGGCAGGCTCTATATTAAAGAAGAAATTCAAATTAGGAATATTTAATCCGTTATTAATTTCAATTGTGCTTACAATAGTTGTGCTTGTATGTGCAAGAGTAGATTATGAAACATATAACAAAGGCGCACAGTATTTAAGCTGGTTTCTGACACCTGCAACAGTATGTTTAGCAATTCCCTTATACGAACAGTGGGAGTTATTAAAAAGAAGCTATAAAGCTGTCATATTAGGAATAACTTCAGGAGTGCTTACAAGCCTTGGTACGGTATTTGTATTAGCTAAAATAATGGGACTTTCACACAAAGACTATGTTACGTTGTTGCCAAAATCTATAACAACTGCGATAGGTATGGGTGTATCGGAAGAATTAGGCGGCTATGTCACAATTACCGTTGCAGTAATAGTTGTAACCGGGGTCCTTGGAAATATTTTCGGCGAAATGATATGCAAAATATTCAGAATAACTGAGCCGGTTTCAAAAGGACTTGCATTTGGTGCTTCATCGCATGCTGTTGGAACGGCTAAAGCAATAGAAATAGGTGAGATAGAGGGTGCAATGAGCAGTCTTGCAATAGCTGTAACAGGAATTCTGACAGTTGTACTTTCGTCTGTATTTGCAAATTTTATGTAATTAAATAGAACTAGGAGGACAATTATGATTATAACAATTGGACGTAAATGTGGTTGTAATGGTGACATAATAGGACATAAATTAGCAGAGAAATACAATATGGAATACTATAATAAAGCCCGCATTTCAGAGATAGCGAAGCAAAAAGGGTTATACGATAAATATCCTGATTATTATAGTGAGATACCTATGGATATGTTACTTCACACAATATCAATGACTGATGATGACAGCATATATATGAAAACACCTAAAAAGGCATTGAAAGATATCGTTCCTGAAGATAATTTTGTTATTCTTGGAAGATGCGGAAATTACGCCTACAAAGATAATGAAAATGCAGTCTCAATATTTCTGACGGGAGACATAAGCGACAGAGAGAAAGTTATTTCAGATAAGCATAACATTTCTGTTAAAAAGGCACATAACCTGATTACGCAGACCGATGACAGAAGAGAGAGATATCATAAATATTACACCGGAGAAGAATGGGGAATGGCACAAAATTATGACATTTGTCTGAATGTTTCGACGCTTGGTGTAGATGGTGTGGTAAATGTAATTGAAAACTATATAAACACCAGAAAATAGCTTTTATGGCAGATGAGAAATCGCCTGTGCGAATTTTTCATTACCTCTTCGAAACAAGTCATTCAGAAATGAGGATTAGTATGAAAATAATATCAGAAAGGTCAATACATCGCTATGCAGGAAAATACAACTCAGGAATATGAAAAAGCAATTAAATATATTTATGATTTAATGCAGAATGGTTCACTACAGGTGGGAAGTAAGCTTCCGGCAGAACGTATAATTGCACAGGAACTTGGAATTGGAAGAAATTCAACAAGAGAAGCCATAAGTATTCTAAGCGGAATGGGATTAGTTGACAGAGTACAGGGTTCAGGCAACTATATTTCTAAAAATGCAGGGCAGTCAATAAGGCAGACAATAATAATGATGCTTGCATTAGGAAGTATCTCTAAGAGGGATATATGCGAATTTCGAAGAACAATGGAAAAGTCAGTATGCAGCCTGTTAATTGAGAAAAACGTACCGAAAGACAGAATGGATAATCTGAATAAACTTCTTATGAAAATGCAGAATTTAAAAGGAAAGAGATTATCTGATACCGACAGGGAATTCCATAACGAATTGATTCTGTTAACAGAGAATAATCTGTTAATTATAATTATGGAAGCTGTTACGGAAGTGTACCGGGAATGGATTGATTATGTCATTAAACGTGCAGATAATGATGTAAGAGAAGAATTAGTTGAATGTCACAAAGAAATATATCTGAATATAATGCAAAAAGATTGTGATGAAACATTCAGGGCGATTGACAGGCACTATGACATAATAGAGGAAATGCTTGAATAAATAACGAAGAAACTGGGATAATAATATGTGATAGAATATATATAATGGAGGGCGTATGACTGAATCAGATACAATCAAATTATTAAGGGAATGTGATGCGGGGCTTAAAATGGGTGTGGCATCAATTGACGAAGTGTTAGATTATGTGAAAGATGAGGCTTTTAAGAAGAAGCTTATTGCGTGCAAGGATAAGCATGAGAAACTTAAATCAGAGATACAGGAAGCATTAGATGATTATAATGATGATGGCAAAGAGCCAAATCCGATTGCAAAAGGAATGTCCTGGGTTAAGACAAATGTTAAACTTGTTATAAATGAGTCGGATAAAACTATTGCTGACCTTATGACAGAGGGCTGCAATATGGGTGTCAAATCGCTTAATAAATATTTGAACCAATATAAAGAAGCAAGCGAGAAAGCCAAAGATATCACTAAAGACATTATTAAAATCGAAGAGAAATTAGTTACTGATATTAAGCAATATCTATAATTTGACAATGTAAATGAACAACAGTATAATATGACCTATCGAATTAGTAGGAATTTGATAGGTCATTTTTAGAAAAAAGTTTTAAGTTTTGAAATATTTGATTTGCAAAGTTAATTATGCAATCGTTTAAACAGAAAAAATTTTAGGAGAGAATACATATGCTTACACAGTTTTCAAGAACAGAATTATTATTAGGTAAAGATTCAATGGAGAAATTAAAGAATTCCAGAGTCGCAGTATTCGGAGTCGGAGGAGTCGGAGGTTATGTATGCGAGGCACTTGTAAGAAGTGGAGTCGGAGCATTTGATTTGATTGATGATGATAAAGTATGTCTTACGAATCTGAACAGACAGATTATTGCTACGAGAAAAACAGTGGGTAAATATAAGACCGAAGTGATGAGAGACAGAATACTTGAAATCAATCCGCAGGCTGATGTAAGATTACACCAATGTTTCTTTTTGCCTGAGAATTCTGATGAATTTCCATTTGAGGAATATGATTATGTTGTAGATGCGGTAGATACTGTAACTGCAAAGATAGAATTAGTAATGAAAGCACAGGCGATGAACGTACCAATTATAAGCAGTATGGGAGCAGGTAATAAGCTCGACGGAAGTATGTTCAGGGTAGCTGACATATACAAGACAAAGGTATGTCCGCTTGCCAAAGTTATGCGACGTGAACTTAAGAAAAGAGGCGTGAAGAAGTTAAAGGTCGTTTATTCAGAGGAAATGCCTACAAGACCAATAGAAGATATGGCTATAAGCTGCCGTACTAATTGCATATGTCCTCCGGGTGCTGCACATAAATGTACAGAACGAAGAGATATTCCCGGAAGCGTTGCATTTGTGCCATCAGTAGCAGGACTTATTATTGCTGGCGAAGTCGTGAAAGATTTATGCGGGATTAATAAATAATTTGAAAATTATGTGAAAAATATATGTAGATACTTTTATTTTGCAAATAATTATGGTATAAATGAGAGTACGTGTTCGCATCAGTGCGGATAAAAAATTAAAAGTAAAGGAAAATGCATTAATTACATAATAAAATCTCAGATACATTATGTGATTATATCGTTACAGAACGAAATGCAAGGGATATTAATGAGAAAAAGAATTTTAGCCTTAGGTCTTTGTATTGCGATGGCATTTACAGCTACAGCATGTGGCAAGGATAAAGGTAAGAGTGCAAGCTCAGGAAATGTGGGAAAAGTAGCTAACACAAAGGCAGATATGACCGGTACAGATTACAAATCTAAAGTTACATTAGGTGAATACAAAGGATTAAAAGTTGGTGAATCTACAGTTAATATTGATGAAGCAACAAAGAAGAAGATTAATTGTCTCCTTATTACATCAGGATATTTTACAGTTGATACGACAAATGTAACTAAAGGCGAGGGAACAGTCGATGAGTTCGATATCGTAAATATCGATTATACAGGTAAAATTGATGGTGCAGAATTCGAAGGCGGTTCAGCTACAGATACATTACTTGGTATCGGAACAGGTTCATTTATCGATGGCTTCGAGGATGGACTTAAAGGTGTTAAGACAGGTGAAACAGTTGACCTTAACTTAAAATTCCCTGATGATTACCAGAATAAAGATGTTGCTGGTAAAGATGTTGTATTTACTGTAAAAGTTAATTATATTCTTGGAATCAATGACCAGTTCGTAGCTGACAACACAGACGAGATATATTACTTCTTACACGAATATTTCTTAAATGGTAAATCAGTTAAAACAGCAGATGAATATTATGATGCAATTACAGAAGGAATTAAAGTTTCAAATATTGCTTCTAAAATTGTTAGTGAGATAACAGATGCAACAACAACAGAAATTAATGAAGCAGAACTTAATGAATATTTAGATGAAATTAAAGCACCTATTAAAGAAGCAGCAGAAAGCAATGGCGCTGATTTTGCAACACTTATATCATACTACTATGGATTATCTTCAGAAGAAGAATTTGATGAGTATTATACAAAGATATTCAAGAACTATCTTGTATTAATCAGTATTGCTAAAGAAGAAGGCATTAAGATTTCTGAAGATGAATACAATACAGTAGCACAGGCTATGGTAGATCACAGTAATGGAAAATATGCTGATATAGCAGCATATCAGGTTGACTATGATAAGCAGTCTACAGTAGATGATTTAATCTGTGGAAAAGTTTATTATAAACTTGCTGATTATGTTGAAGTAGTTCCTGATTCAGAAATTGAGACAGAAGCTACAACAGAAGCTGAGTCAACAACAGAAAATGAGACAACATCAGCAGAATAATATTTGACTTGAATTTGTAAGTAAATATATAAAAATCAACTCCCTATGAATATTTGCGATATTATTCATAGGGAGTTATTAATTTTAATTCATATAAATAAAAGCTATAATTAATAATTTGCATGTATTTTTATTATTTTCTTAATTACCGGCAGATTATCAAGTGTATAGCCAAAAGTATCAATCTGATAATCATAGCAGGTAGTGTTTAGCGATTCCAAAATAAATCTGGTATGATGTTGCGGCATCGATAATACAGCAGATTTCATACTATTATAGAAACTGTCCTGTTGGTTAAATTTGTAGGATATTGTAAAACAAACCAATATTGAAAGATTATAATGGTCAAGTTCTTCAATAGTTTTAATCTGGTGTATCTTATTAAGCAGACACATATAGTCATCATAAGATAAGTCGATAACATCAGATATCTTGGCATGTAGTCGCATTTTATCCTCAAAAACTTTGATAATATATTGTTGCATTTCATATAAACTTGTTGAATAGTTCCACATAATACAACACCTCTTTTCAAAATAATAACGCACTATTTCTATTAGTCTAATAATAACATTATTGAAAAAAATCGTCAAGAAATCTGCCCATTGTATTCAACTAAATACTTGTAAAAAATATATTAAAAATGTATAATGCCATTAGTGCTGAACTCGAAACTAAAGTTAAGAGCAAAGCCATTAAAGATACTTAATCGTACTAAGCAAACCGGAATACCGTATGTAAAGGCATTGAGTGCAATATGAATACTATAACTATAGGATTATTTAGGATTATTGACTCTGCTTATGGCAGAGTTTTTTACTTACTAGGAAATTTCGTTGAAATTGTCCTAGTAAGTAAAAATGCTCCGCGAGGATCGCACTGCGGTGGAGCAGAAAATGTTGCTATCGCAACCCGCTGCAGGCGGAGAATGTCGCAAGCGACATTCTTTATTCGTTTGATTAATGGAAAATATTTATACATTTTCTATTAAATTAGATTAAAGCAAATGATTTGCAAGGAAATATACACTTAGGAATTCTATAGTGAATGGAGGAAAAATGGAAACTAGAATTGCATTGATAGGAATTATCGTAGAGGATACAAATGCTGTAGAAAATGTAAATGAGATTCTACATAATTATGGCAGTTACATAATCGGCAGAATGGGAATTCCATATAGAGAGAAACAGGTGAACATTATAAGCATTGTAATAGATGCACCTAATGATGTTATCAGTTCTTTATCCGGTAAACTTGGAATGATTAAGGGAATATCAGTTAAAACTGTATATTCTAAGAAATAATCTTAAATGTCTGAGAATATGACATAATCATAGGTATTTAGTGAAATGGAATTCGATATGAAGTATATTCATATAACTAAAATTCTAAAAATACCTTTGAAGGAGCAGAAACAGGAGGAAGAATCAATGACAAAGAGAATTTCGGCAGTTATTTTAGCCTTGGTGCTTGCAATGACATTATTAGCAGGCTGTGGCAGTAATAAAACCCAGAAAGAAACGACTAACAGCGTAGCCACAGGTAAAGATGATAAGGAAACAGTTAAGAATAATGAAGATAATAAAGATAATAAAGACGATAATGAAGCTTCATTTACGGCAGAAGATGCAAGGGAATACAATATTGCCATGCTAAAAGGACCTACAGCAATCGGATTTATTAAAGCATGGGATGACAGTGCCTCAACAGAAACTAATGATAATAACAAATATAACGTTACAGTATACGGTGCTGCTGATGAGATAACAGCAGGAATTGTAAAAGGTGATATAGATATTGCAGCCGTACCTTGCAATCTTGCATCAGTATTATACAATAAGACAAATGGTGGAATTAAAGTCGCAGCCATTAATACACTTGGTGTACTCTATATGATTTCTACATCAGATGACATCTCAACGGTAGCTGACCTTAAAGGAAAAACAATTATAACTACAGGTCAGGGAACTACACCTGAATATACACTTAATTATATCTTAGAGAAAAACGGACTTAAACCGGGTGAAGATGTTACGATAGAATATAAATCAGAGGCAACTGAAGTGGCAGCAGCTATGAGTGAAGCAACAGATGCAGTAGCAATGCTTCCACAGCCATATGTTACAACAGTTCTTACACAGAACGAAAATATGAAAATAGTTCTGGATATGACTAAAGAGTGGGAAAAAGTTTCAGACGGTTCACTTGTAACAGGTGTAGTAATTGTCAGAAATGAAGTCCTTGAAGAGAATAAAGTCGCATTTGACAAATTCTTATCAGACTATAAGGAATCAACAGAATATGTTAACGAAAATGTAGATGATGCAGCAGCATTAGTTGAGAAATATGATATATTCAAAGCAGCTATAGCTAAGAAAGCTATTCCTTACTGCAATATCAAATTTGAATCAGGAGATGAGATGAAATCAGATATTTCTTCTTACTTAAATGTTTTATTTGATGCAGATGCGAAAGCAGTAGGTGGAAAATTACCTGACGATCCATTTTATTATGTAAACTAAAATATCATATATACTGCAGGGAGGCGTACGCTTTTGCATAGTAAAATGTCGTATAAAGCGATGCAAAAGCTGTGCTTAATATTGCAAAAAGATGTTTTTATACAATTTAAAGTATAGGATAGGAGGCTATATGAAAAGTCCGGATAATATTGTGAAAAAAATTGCCCTTACAATAACAGCAATATGTTTCTGGCTTTTTGTATGGCATTTTTTATCCTTGAAAATAAACAGCAGTATATTTCTGCCATCGCCTGAAGCAACATGCAAAGCATTACTAAGAATCAGTAAAAGGACGGGCTTCTGGCAGACAATATTTAATACATTCAGTAAAATAGCAAAAGGTTTTCTGCTCGCATTAGTAGCCGGAACTATTTTATCGGTTATCTCTGCATTTGTGAAAATTATTGATGTACTTGTGTCACCATTTATGCGTTTACTAAAGACCGTACCGGTAGCTTCGTTTATAATTCTTGCACTTTTATGGGTTAAATCAGACAAACTATCGGTATTAATTTCATTTGTTATGGTAACACCTGTGGTTTACATAAATATATTGCAGAGCTTCGACAATGTTGATAATAATTTATTAGAAATGGCAGATATATTTAATGTAAGCCTTTTAAGAAAACTTAGATTTATCTACGTTCCTGCATTAGTCAGTGGTTTTATGTCGGCTTGCAAGATAGGACTTGGTTTCTGTTTTAAAGCGGGAATTGCAGCAGAAATAATTGGCCTGCCTTTCCAATCGATAGGCAGCGAATTATATAAATCAAAATTATATCTGATGACAGATGAGTTATTTGCGTGGACGGTTGTAATTGTGCTTATGAGTGTTTTTTTTGAAGGCGTATGCATATATTTATTAAATAAATTATCGTGCATTATTGAAAAAGCCAATATAAGCAGAAAAGCAGAAAATGAGAATAAAGTAAATAAATTAGATAAGAAAAAGGGAGAATATGTGAAATTAGAAAATAAGAAAATGGGCGATAAAAGGGAAATAAAAGATGTAGAAATATCAGAGTCTTGGAAAGAAAAAAGTAATGCAATAATAAATAAAAATAGCGAAATGAAAGTGCCTGAAATACCTGGAGAAACCAATAATATAAAAGAAAAGTCTGAGTTTAAATCGGAAAATAATAATACTTTAAGAATTGAAAAAATCACAAAATCATATGGAAAACAAAAGGTATTAGAAAATATTTCATTTAACTTAAACGAAAGTGAACGCATTTGCATTTATGGTAAATCAGGAATTGGCAAGACAACGTTGCTTCGCATAATAGCAGGTCTTGAGAAAGCCGATAGCGGGAAAATTACATTTGCAGGGAATGTGTCAATGGTATTTCAAGAGGACCGTCTGTTAGAAAATACAGATGTGTATACGAATCTATATTGTGTGCTTGGCAGCGGATTTGATAAAGCCGAAGCTGATATGCATCTGAAAGAAGTGGGATTAGAGGGTGCCGGTAATAAAATAGTCAGTGAATTAAGCGGGGGAATGAAGAGACGCGTAGCAATCGTAAGATGCATGATGAAGTCGTCTGAAATAATACTTCTAGACGAACCATTTAAGGGTCTGGATACAATTCTTAAAGACAATATAATCAGATATGTGGTAAAATATCTGAATGGAAGAGCTGTTATTATGGTAACACATGATATTTCAGAAGCAGAAAAAATACAGGCTGAAATTATTGAAATTAAGAATTTGGGACGGAAAAATGAGAATATTTATTAATCAAGTAAATAATGGTTTAAAAATTAAGACATTAATATTAAGATATATCTTAATTATTGTCATTATGTTAATTGGGCTTAACTACGGAAATAAAGTCTATGGAGCAGACGAAAATGGAAATGTTGTAGTCGTAATTGATCCGGGACATGGTGGATTAAGAGGCGAATCGGACGATGGCGCAATAAATGGTAATATTGTAGAAAGACATATAAATATGATTGTTGCGAAGGCAATGTATGAAGAATTGTCAAAGTATAATGGTGTAAAAGTATATCTGACACACGATAGTGAAGATGTGTCGATGTCACTAAGGGCAAGGAGTGAATTTGCAAAGAGTTTGAATGCAGATTTTCTCTTTAGCATACATTTTAATGCATCAGAACTACATGGCAAATATGGTTCGGAAGTCTGGATTCCAAGCATCGGAAGTTACTATGTGGCGGGATATCAGTTTGCGGATATTGAGCTAAATGAACTGTCACAAATGGGGCTTTTTATACGTGGAATCAAGACCAGAATTGGAGATGACGGTGACGAATATTACGGAATTATCAGGGAAAATGAGTGGCGTGGCATAAATGCAGTAATTATAGAGCATTGCTACGTGGATAATAAAGAGGACAGAAGATACATAGTAAATGAAAATACTGAGAATGATAATGCTGAAAATGTAAATATTGAAAATCTGGAGAAGTTTGGTAAACTTGATGCGACTGCCGTAGCAAAATATTTTGGATTAAAAAGCACCGAACTTGGTGTGGATTATTCTGACTATAAGAAATTAGATGTTGTCGAGCCACAAGAAAGAGTATATCCTGATAATACCCCGCCTGAAAAATGCAGCATATACCTTAAATATATTGGAAATAATAGTATAACATTTTCCGTAAGTGCAAAAGATTCGGACTCATATATAAATTATTATTCATATTCTTTAGATGGTGGTAAGACATTTTCAGAACTGAAAATCTGGAATGATAAGAGAAGTTCAGAAGATACCATTGAGGTTACTTTATCAGATATTAATGTCGATATTGGAAATTTAATTGTGAGGGTATATAATAGAGATGATGTGAGTTCGGACAGCAATATTATTGAACTTAATGGAATTATGAAACAGAAAAGTGATAAAACAGATTCAGATAATAGAAGCTCTGAAGCCAAATCATTTGTTAAAGATAATAGAAATACATTTATTGGAATGGCGTTAATAGTGTGCGGAATAATTATTACATTTATATGTATGAAAAAATGCAGACGATAGATAAAATCAAAGATATAATGAAAGAAACGCAGTTATTTAATGATAATATGAAAAGATTATGGAGGAAGAAATGCAGTTAGTTAAAGGAAGACCTGAAAATACAGATGACAGACTTGCTAAAGAGGTTCGTGTTTACGACCTGTTAGATAGTCTTTCAATTGAATATGAAAGAGTAGACCATGAGGCAGCGAATACAATGGAAGATTGTGAAGAAGTAGATAAAATTCTTGACGCAACGGTTTGTAAAAATCTGTTCTTATGTAATACCCAGAAAACTAAATTTTATCTATTGATGATAGTTGGCGATAAAAAGTTTAAGACAAAGGAAATCTCATCACAGATTAACAGTCCGAGATTATCATTTGCTTCACCTGAATTTATGGAAAAATATTTAGACATAACGCCAGGTTCAGTCAGTGTTATGGGACTTATGAATGACACTGATAATGCAGTAAGACTTTTGGTAGATGAAGAATTATTAGACGGCGAATACATTGGATGCCACCCATGTATTAACACATCGAGTCTGAGATTTAGGACAAAAGATTTAATTGAAAAGATTTTACCCGCAATGCATCATGATATGACTGTGGTTAAATTATAAAGAAGCGAGGATTACAATGGAAAAAATAAGAATATACAATGAAAATGGCGAAGATACCGGTAGGGTGGTTACAAGAGGCGAATACAAACCTGCTGATGGAGAATTTATGTTAGCAGCAGTTATGATAGTAAGAATTGGAGAAAAAGTTCTTATTACAAAACGTGATAAAAATAAATCGTTTGCAGGAATGTGGGAGTTCCCAGGAGGTGCAGTTCATGCTGATGAGGACAGTAAAACAGCAGGAATAAGAGAACTTATGGAAGAAACAGGCATTACTGTAGTACCTGATAAATTCAATTATCTTGGACAATTGAATATTGATGGCAGCAGTCTGCTTATGGATGTGTATGATGTGGAAGCTAATCCGCATTTGAAACTTAAAGATATTAAATTACAACCTGGCGAAACAGCAGAAGCAAAGATTCTTACAGTAGACCAGATTGATGAGATGTATGACAGACTTACACTTGCTGACCAGATGATATTTGATGAATTTGTGGTGTGTATGGACGAATATTATGAATAGGAATTTAAGAATAGTTAGTTATGAAATAATAAGTTATAAATAGTAAATTAGAAATAATAAATTATAAACAATAAGTTAGAAATAATAAGTTAGAAAAGTTATTGGCATAGTATTTATATAAGTAACAGAATGGAAATATTGAATAATATAATGTTATGAAGAAGAGTGAACTTTATAAAGCCAGGAGAAGAATGAGCTTTATAAAGTCAGGAGGTTTGAATGATAGATATTATTATTGGTATTCTTATACCATTTATAGGAACAACATTAGGTGCAGCATGTGTGTTCTTACTTAAAGATCAGATAAGACCGAAGATTCAAAAGGCATTATTAGGCTTTGCATCAGGAGTAATGGTAGCGGCATCGGTATGGTCGCTTATTATACCGGCAATCGATATGTCATCATCAATGAAACGACTTGCATTTATACCGGCCTGTACAGGACTTGCACTTGGTATGGCATTTTTATTAATAATGGATAGAATTATCCCTCATTTACATATGGGTTCAGATGAACCTGAGGGTATTAAAGCGAATTTAAAAAAAACGACAATGCTTGTCTTTGCAGTAACACTTCATAATATACCAGAGGGTATGGCAGTTGGTGTAGCTTTCGCTGGATTTGCATCTGGGTACAAAGCGATATCATTTGCGGGCGCAATTGCACTTTCTATTGGTATTGCAATACAGAATTTTCCGGAGGGAGCAATTATTTCATTACCACTTAAAGCGGATGGCAATGGCAAATTCAAGGCGTTTTTATACGGAACATTATCTGGAATAGTTGAGCCTATTGCGGCATTTATAACCGTAGCCTTTGCAAATGTCCTGACACCGATTTTGCCATATGTGCTGTCATTTGCAGCCGGAGCAATGTTATATGTTGTAGTCGAGGAACTGATTCCGGAGGCATCAGAGGGCGAACATTCCAATATCGGAACGATTGGCTTCGGGATTGGATTTATTGTGATGATGGTGTTAGATGTGGCATTGGGGTAGGGGATAGGCAAGTTAGGTAGAATAATTAGATTTGAGATAGAGTTGAACAGAAGTTATATTACAACGAAAGAGACTAGGGGCTTTGGAGTCTCTGTGAGAGAACGATAGATATGTGTAGTACAATGTAGAAAAACAATATGATTGTAGAAAAATGGAGAATGGCGAATGATAATAAGTGAAAATGACAAAATACAAGATATAATAAGTGGATTGGAAACAGCATATATTGATAGTAATATTAATTCAAATTTAGCATATAGACCAGAATTTATTTCAAATGATTATAAAAAGGGGAAAAAGGTTCTTGTGTCTATTGAAAATGAACTGCGTAAGTGTGATGAATTTTCAATAAGTGTTGCGTTTATAACCAAGAGTGGAATAACTCCTTTGTTGCAAATTTTAAAGGAATTAGAAGAAAAGAATATTCCAGGCAAAATATTAACTACAAATTATCTGAATTTTAGTGAACCAGAAGCATTATCTAAATTATCTGAATTAAAAAATATTGAGCTTAAAATGTTTTGTACAAATGATACAACAGGTGGTTTTCATACAAAGGGATATATATTTAGAGAACAGGAAATCTATAAAATTATAATTGGAAGTTCTAATATGACATTAAGCGCCATTACTAAAAATCGTGAATGGAATACAAAAATTGTATCAACATCACAAGGAAAAATGGCAAATGAAATATTAGAAGAATTTAATACATTATGGAATGATGAACATTCAATGAAGTATAATGAATTCATTGAGCAGTATAGGGTGAATTATGAAATAATTAAAAAGCAGAAGAGAATTGCAAATAGGGGGAAAATAACATCTATTGAGAATTATAAATTAAAGCCTAATAAAATGCAGATTGAATTTATTACCAACTTAAAGAATTTAATGGCTAAAAAATGTGAGAGAGCTTTGTTGATATCAGCAACAGGTACAGGAAAAACTTATGCTTCGGCATTTGCTATGCGTGAATTAGGTTTTAAAAAAGTTCTATTTCTTGTACATAGAGAACAGATTCTGAAACAGGCACAAGCCTCATATAAAAAGGTTTTACCTTCTGATATTTCTACGGGATTACTTTCAGGTAATTATAAGGAAACAGAAGCAGATTATTTGTTTTCAACGATTCAAACTATGAGTCGTTCAAATATGTTAGAGAATTTTGAAAGAGATAGATTTGAGTGTATTATAATTGATGAAACACATAAAGCTGGTGCAGAGAGTTATCATAAAATCATTAATTATTTTAAACCGAAACTTCTACTAGGAATGACAGCCAGTCCAGAGAGAACAGATGGGTTTGATATATATAAATTATTTGACCATAATATTGCGAGCGAAATAAGATTACAAGATGCGCTGAAGGAAGATTTATTATGTCCATTTCATTATTTTGGAATATCCGATTTAGAAGTGGATGGAAAGACTATTGATGATAATTCTGATTTTAGTTTTCTGGCAAATGAAGCAAGGGTAGATCATATCATAAAGCAGGCAGAATATTACGGACATGATGGAGATAGAGTAAAAGGATTAATATTTTGTAGTAGAAACGAAGAGGCAAAGGAGCTATCTAGGGAATTTAATAAGAGAGGATATAATACAGTTGCACTTTCTGGTTCAAATACACAAGAGGAAAGAGAAGAAGCTATACAAAGGCTTGAGATGGATTGCGGTGATATGAGTTCAGATGCGAAGAAAACATTAGATTATATTTTTACTGTGGATATCTTTAATGAAGGCGTGGATATTCCGGAAGTTAATCAGATAATTATGTTAAGACCAACTATATCAGCAATTGTATTTGTACAGCAGTTAGGACGTGGTCTTAGAAAATCTGATAACAAAGAATATGTAGTAGTATTAGACTTTATTGGCAATTATAATAATAACTTTCTTATTCCAATAGCATTATCAGGAGATAGAACTTATAACAAAGATACAGTTAGAAAATATATTCGTGAGGGTTCAAGAATTATACCAGGTTGTTCTACAATTCATTTTGAAGAAATAACTAAGAAAAAAATATTTGAATCGATAGATAGAATGACAACGACTAAACGAATGCTTACGGATAAGTATAATCAGGTTAAATATAAACTTGGAAGGATACCAACTATTTTAGATTTTTATAAATTAGGTGAAATTGAGCCTATGCTTTTTATTAATTATGCTAAAACCTATGATAATTTTCTTAGAATGGTAGATAAAGATTATAAAATAACCTTTTCGCCAAAAGAAGAGCAGATATTGGCATTTATTTCTGCACTTATAATAGATGGTAAGAGACCACATGAATTGCTTATGCTTAAAATGATGATTGAAGACAAAATTATAAATGAAGATTCATTTAAGAATGAGCTTGAAAAAATTGGTGAAAAATATAAGGCAGTTGATTATAATTCGGCTAAACGAATATTGAATATGGAGTTTATAGCGGGTGCTGATATAAAAAAATATTCAGATATCGAATTGATTTCTGATGAAAAATCAGCTAAGGATATGTTTATTCGTTCAATTAGCTTTTGGAATAAACTTAAACATATGGAGTTTAGAAGAGAATTAAACAACTTAATCGAATATGGAATGTTAAGATATAAAGATTTATATTCGGAACATGATGATAATAATATGGTATTGTATCAGAAGTATTCAAGAAAAGATGTTTGTCGTCTTATGAACTGGGATAAAGATGAGAGTTCGACAATGTATGGATATAGAATTAAACATAATACTTGTCCTATATTTGTTACATATGAAAAGAAAAGTGATATTTCAGATAGTACAAAATATGAAGACGAGTTTATAAATAATCAGATATTTAGTTGGATGACTAGAAATGGTGTGTCATTAAATAGCAGAGAAAGTGAAGATATAATAAATTATAAGCAAACAGGTTTGAAAATATGTTTATTTATTAAGAAAAGCGATGGTGAAGGTACCGATTTTTATTATATGGGTGAAGTCGAACCAATTAAATGGAATGAGACAACTATAAGAAACAATAAGGGAAAAAATTTGCCAATAGTTAATTTTATTTTTAGACTTAAACATAGTGTAAGAGATGACATATATGAGTACATTGTAAATGGTTAATTACTATTAACATAAGAATTTTTGACACAGAATAATTTTATTGAATAGTAAAATTTGAATATTATTATCCCATATTTCATTATAAACAATAAACGGTAAGAAATAATGTAACCTTTTTAAAAGTATAATATAAAATCTACAGAATGGAGCTTAATTATAAAAATATGAAAAAGATTATAAAAGTTGTTGCAGCAGTAATATGTTCAAAAAATAAAAATGGACAATCTGTTATATTAGCGACACAGAGAGGCTATGGAGAATTTAAGGGAGGTTGGGAATTTCCAGGAGGTAAAATAGAACCTGGTGAAACACCACAGGAAGCATTGATAAGAGAAATTAAAGAAGAACTTGATACTAAAATTTCAGTAGAGAAGTTAATCGATACGGTCGAATATGATTATGATACGTTTCATCTTTCGATGGCTTGTTATTGGTGTAGTTTAGAATCTGATAAAATAATATTAAAAGAACATGAAGCAGCAAGATGGCTGACACAAGATGAACTATATAATGTTGAATGGTTACCGGCGGATATTTCTATTGTAGATAGTGTTAGGGATGAAATGAA
>OMVQ01000062.1 GCA_900314555.1 uncultured Eubacteriales bacterium
AAACTTGAATTTGTGGAGAATACTGACTTATGAAAATACATATTATTGGTTGCAGTGGTTCTGGAAAAACCTATTTAGCAAATGCACTTTCAAAAAAGTATAATATTTCCCATTTCGACTTAGATGATATTCAATGGGATAATAACGCCAAAGAATATGGCAAAAAGAGAACGCTTGATGAACGAAAAGCGTTATTACAAGAAATATTATATAATAATGATGAGTGGATAATTGAGGGGGTATATTATGCCTGGGTACAGCAAAGTTTTGATGAAGCTGATAAAATATATGTTTTAGATATGCCTGGTTATTTATATAAAAGTAGAATTATTATGCGCTCTATAAAAAGAAAATTGGGAATACAAAAAGGAAAAAGAGAAACTTTGAAATCGGTCTATAACCTTTTGAAATGGACTGAAACTTTTCAGAATAAAAATCTGAAAGAAATAAGAAGTATTTTAGATAGATATGATGATAAAGTTATATGGCTATCAAGAAAAAAAGATGTAGAGAAAATAATAAAGGCGGTATGATAACTTCAAGTTTGTGAGGTTGAACACCTTTTTGAAACTGTTATGATAGAAGTGTACTGAAAGCCTTTCTGTTATTGGTTTATTTTGTGGAACAATGGGTTCAAGTCACACACGATACGTCATAAATCGAGTGTAGGTCATAGACGGATACCTCAGTTTAAATGTCAGTCATATGAATGCCAACAAATTTTAAGTGAAAATCACACAAATTTATTGGATTTTCTTATATTTTACGCCAGTTTATGTTTTACTTTATCACGATAATATGTTAAAATGCCAATGTGTCGAAAAATGCATTGGCATTTTTAGTATGAAAATAAAGTACATAATTTTATTCCAGAGTAGAATTTAGTATTCATCTCACAATTCAATGGTACAATATGACGGAAAATGGAGATTAGTATATTTAGATTCTAAGACACCTGATAGTCAGTAATTAGAAAGGAAAATGTAAAATGAAAAAGAAAATTTTAAAGGGTGCAGCACTTTTAATGGCACTTGTAATGGTTATCGGAACTGTAGGTTGTGGTAGCAAGAGCAGTTCTAACGGAAGTTCAAAGAAGAAATTTATTGTTGGATTTGATGCAGCATTTCCACCATATGGATATATGGACGATAATGGAGAATATGTAGGTTTTGACTTAGACCTTGCAGCAGAAGTATGTAAGAGAAGAGGCTGGGAATTAGTAAAACAGCCAGTTGACTGGGATTCTAAGGATATGGAACTTAATGCAGGTAACATCAGTTGTATATGGAATGGATTTACAATGAGCAGCGACAGAATTGATGATTATGCATGGTCAGAACCATATGTTGATAACAGCCAGGTATTTGTAGTAACAGCTAAATCAGGAATTAAAGAATTCTCTGACCTTAAGGATAAGACAGTAGCAGTTCAGGCAGCTTCTTCAGCACTTGAAGCCTTAGAATCAGATGATTGTAAAGATTTAAAAGCATCATTTAAGGCATTAGAAGAGATACCTGATTATAACCAGGCATTTATGAATCTTGAAGCAGGTTCAGTAGATGCAATTGCAATGGATATCGGTGTTGCAAATTACCAGCTTGAGAGCAGAGGCAGTGATAAATATGTGATTTTAGAGCAGCCAATTATATCAGAACAGTATGGTATTGGTTTCGCAAAGAATAATGAGAAATTAAGAGATGAAGTTCAGGAAACATTAGATGAGATGAGAAAAGACGGAACATTTGCTGAAATCGCAGATAAATGGGGACTTACTGATAATGTTATTCTTGATACAGCAGAATAGAATGAAAGAAATAAAATGAGGTTGACTGACAAATGAGTACCTATGAAATGATTAAACTAATGCAGGATGGAATGATAGAAACTATCAAGATTTTTGCATATACTCTGATATTTACATTACCACTTGGTATGATAGTTGCATTTGGACGAATGTCTAGATTCTTTATTATAAGAAATATCACAAAACTTTATATTGCCATAATGCGTGGAACACCATTAATGTTACAGTTATTAGTGGTATATTTCGGACCATATTACATATTCCACAGAAGTCTTACTTTAGAGTATAGATTTTATGCGGTAATAATCGGTTTCGTATTGAATTATGCAGCATATTTCGCAGAAATCTATCGTTCAGGTATAGAAGCTATGCCGGTAGGACAGTATGAAGCGGCTAAAGTGTTAGGATATAATAAAGTACAGACATTTTTCAAGATTATACTTCCACAGGTTATTAAGAAGATTTTGCCTCCTGTGACAAATGAAGTAATTACATTGGTAAAAGATACATCACTTGCATTTGCAATTTCTTATGTAGAGATGTTTTCGGTTGCCAAGAAGATAGCAGCAGCACAGACGACCATGATGCCTTTTGTAATTGCAGGTGTATTCTATTTCATATTTAACTTCTTAGTTGCATTTGTTATGGGAAGAATAGAAAAACGTCTGGATTATTACAAGAATTAGGAGGTAGTTATGGCTTTATTAGAGATAAATAATATTAGAAAAAGTTTTGATGATTTAGAAGTCCTTAAAAATATTTCGTTATCAGTAGATGAGGGCGAGATAGTATCCATAATAGGACCATCAGGCTCAGGAAAGTCAACCTTGTTAAGATGTGCCACAATGCTTGAGAAGATGGACGGTGGTGACCTGATATATTTAGGAGAGCATGCGGCAACTAATAATGAGAAAAATGTTTCTGTATATGCTAAGAAGAAAGATTTACGAAGAATACAGGGATATTTCGGATTAGTATTTCAGAATTTTAATTTATTTCCACATTACACCGTACTTAAAAATCTTATGGATGCACCGATTCATGTCCAGAAGAGAGATAAAGAAGAAGTGCGAAAAGAATGTATGGACTTATTAAAGAGAATGGGACTTGAGGATAAGGCTAAAGCATATCCATGTCAGTTATCAGGCGGACAGCAGCAGCGAGTGTCAATTGCGAGAGCGCTTGCAATGAACCCTAAGATATTATTCTTTGATGAACCGACATCAGCACTTGACCCGGAGCTTACAGGCGAGATTCTTAAAGTAATCAAAGAACTGGCAAATGAACATATGACTATGGTAATCGTTACACATGAGATGAGTTTCGCAAGAGATGTATCGAACAGAGTTATATTTATGGAGAACGGATACATTGTGGAGGACGGAACTCCAGAAGAAGTAATAGTTAATCCAAAGAACCCAAGAACTAAAGAATTCTTAAGTAATTTCAGCGATTAATTATATGAAAATATATGGAAAGGGTGAAAATTATGATTATTGACACGCACGTTCACATATGTAATATGCTTAATTTTGTGATGACCGAGGAAATGGTTATAGAAATGATGGATAAATATCATATAGATTATTGTGTTGTATCGAATATGGACTCGGCTGAGTATAATCATGATCTGACACCGCTTCCTATGAATATGCAGAAATCGCAGAAGGAATCATTTGAAAGGGCTATTAAGTTCGCAAGAGCATATCCTGACAGAATAGGAATTATGCCATGTATTAAACCGGCTACAGAGTCGGCGGATGCGACATTTGAGAAAATGCTTACGGATAATTTAGATATAGTGAAAGGCATAAAGGTTCATCCATATCATTCTAAGACATATTTCGATTCAAAGAAAGTTGAAGCATATATCAAGCTTGCAGAAAAATATGATTTGCCGGTCGTGTCACATACGGGTGGCTGCGAAGAGGCTATGCCAATCCACGTATACAACATGGCGAAGAAATATCCGAATGTGAAATTTATTATGGCACATATGGGGCTTGGAACTGATAATAAAGAGGCAGTAGAGCTAATGGCTAAGGCAGATAATCTGTATGCCGATACAACGTGGGTTCCTGTAAGTACGACACTTGAGGTTATCAGAAGATACGGCAGTGAAAGAGTGGTATTTGGAACGGATAGTCCTATTGATGGAATAGACACATATTATTACAACCGGGCAGGCGAACCATCAATGTATAGAGAATATTTTAATGGATTAGAAGAGAAGATAGGTAAAGAAGCCTATGCTAATCTTATGTATAGAAATGCAATGAGAATATTTAAAATACAGAATAAATAAAATAGAAAATAAAAAGGAGAAACAATAAATGGAAGAAAATAAGAGAATAATGAATTTCAGACCTGAAATCAAAATTTTAGATGCAACATTAAGAGATGGTGGATTAGTTAATAATTTCTACTTTACAGATGAATTTGTAAGAGATTTATATAAAGCAAATGTAAAAGCCGGTGTTGATTATATGGAATTCGGTTACAAGGCTTCAAAGGAAATTTTCGATGTAGATAAATTTGGAAAATGGAAGTTCTGTAATGAAGATGATATAAGAGATATCGTTGGTGATAATGTAAGTGATTTAAAGATTTCCATAATGGCAGACGTTGGAAGATGCGATTACAAGAATGACATTGTCAACAGAAGTGATAGTGCAGTTGATATGGTAAGAGTAGCAACATATATTAATACTATGCCTGCAGCAATCGAGATGATAGAAGATGCTAACAGAAAAGGCTACGAAACAACATGTAATATTATGGCTATATCTAATGCAAATGAAACAGATATTGATATCGCACTTGAGATGCTTGGTAAAAGCTGTGTTGACGGCATCTACATCGTAGACAGCTACGGTTCAATTTACCCTGAACAGATGAGGGTAATTGCTGATAAATATGTTGAAGTTGGCGAGAAATATGGTAAAGAGATAGGTATTCACGCACATAACAATCAGCAGCTTGCATTTGCTAACACAATTGAGTCAGTTTCAAGAGGTGTTAATTTCTTAGATGCTACAATGAGCAGTATGGGCAGAGGCGCAGGAAACTGTGCAATGGAATTATTATTAGGTTTTCTTAAGAACCCTAAATATAATTTATTCCCTGTATTACAGTTCATCGAGAAACACATTGTGAAATTACAGCAGGAGGGTGTCGTATGGGGATATGATATACCATACCTTCTTACAGGACGTTTAAACCAGCATCCATCAGCAGCAATTGATTTCACAAAAGAAAAGAGAAAAGACTATTCAGAATTCTACCAGTGGTTATTAGAAAGAGAATAGTGTGAAAAATAATGCCGATGCAATTATTTTTCACACAGCTAATTGTTTCGGGGCGAAAACAATTAGCATATATGGCAGATGAGAAATCGCATTAGCGAATTTCTCATCTGCCTCTTTGCGACAAGTCGCTCGGAAATGAGGAATAGTATTTAGAATATTATGAAGAAAATATTTAAACCATTATTATTAGTATTGGTAGCAATGATATGGGGAACCGCATTTGTGGCACAGAGTTCGGGAATGAAATATGTAGGTCCATTTACATATAACTGTGTCCGAATGTTATTAGGTGGAATCGTTCTCATTCCTGTCATTGCATTTATTGATTCTAAAAAGACAAAAGAGACATTAACATTAGAGAAAAATAATAAAAAAATTCAGATATTAGGTGGAATATGTTGTGGAATTGCATTATGTGTAAGTTCAATGTTTCAGCAGTTCGGTGTTAAATATACTACTGTTGGTAAGGCAAGCTTCATTACTGCAATGTATATAGTAATCGTTCCGGTATTGAGCATATTTCTAAAGAAACATGTATCAAAATTAACTGCCATAAGTGTTGTCATAGCAGTAATTGGTTTCTATCTGTTGTGCTTAAGTGGCAATGACAGTCTGGCTAAGGGAGATTTGCTCGTACTCATATGTGCATTTGGGTTCTCAATACATATAATAATTATTGATTATTTTTCACCACTTGTGGATTGTGTTAAGATGTCGTGTATGCAATTCTTAGTTGGAGGAGTGTTGTCGGGAATAGCAATGTTCATATTTGAGAAGCCTGCGTGGTCTGATATATGGGCTTGCAGATTAGAAATAGGATATGCAGGAATTATGTCCTGCGGTGTCGCATATACATTACAGATAGTTGCGCAGAAAGATGTCAATCCTACAATAGCTTCATTACTTATGAGTTTAGAATCAGTATTTGGTGCAATAGCAGGTTATATAATACTTGGTGAAGCATTCACAGGCAGACAGGTAATCGGGTGTATAATAATCTTTACGGCCGTAATACTGGCACAGCTTAATATACCAGATAAAAAACAGGAAGATGAAATATAAAAGGAGAATTTCATTTGTGAAATTCTCCTTTTGTTTATGAGATGATGAAAGCGAACAAATACTATTAAATGTCCGGATAACGGAGTGAGAGCAAAATATATGTCCTGTTATTTTTATTATTATAATTTACTGGAAGAATTTCTTAATCACATGAAGAATTCCATCATCATCATTTGAGTAGGTTATGAAGTCAGCCGCCTGCTTAACTACGTCCTGTGCATTTTCCATAGCAACTCCGAGTCCTGCAATCTCTATCATAGAAATGTCATTGAAACCGTCACCACAGCACACCATTTCTTCACTTGTAATACCGATAGTATTAAGCAGTTTGATAAGAGAATGTGCTTTATCGATGTTTTGAGGCATTATTTCTAAGAAAAATGGTTCAGAAAAGTAGATGCTGAGTAAAGATTTATATTTATTCTGTAACTTCTTCTGGACTTCTAAGAGAACCTCGTGTTCACCGGTCATAAGACATTTATTAACCGGATAATTAATATATTCTGCGAAATTATCGACCTTCTTAGGTGAAATATGATTAATTCGTGCCTCTAATTCTATATATTTATCTATTTCACGACCGACAACAACACAATCAGTATCATAACTTATAATGCCTACATTTGCTTCGACTGCGGCATTATAGAGTTCAGGGATAACCTCACCGGGAAGAGTTTTCTGATATATTACTTCGTTAGTACGACAGTCAATAATCTTTGCACCATTGTATGAGAGAACATAGCCGCCGAATTTGTCTAACTGTACTTCCTTAGCTAATGGAAGTACACCTGGAGTAGGTCTGCCGGAAGCTAATACTACTTTATAGCCTCTTTCCTGAATATCAATGAGGGCATCAAGAGTAGGTTTTGAAATTTCCTTTTTGGAATTAGTCAATGTACCATCTAAATCTAAAACAATAATTTTGTAATTCATAAATTGTCTCCATTCTTGTAAAAATAATTTATATCTTAAATTGCAAAATAATATTTAGGTGGGAATAACCACGCTATATATTTTACAATAGGTATTATCTCTGATACGTCCATGAATATCGGACAGAAAATTATGCTTCCCAATATCAACACAGGGATAATCGCTGCAAATGCGAATGAATTAGGAATTATTTTATATAAAATATAGCAATACAGCGTACAGATTATAGAATATGATAAAATTCTAAAGATTTCAAGCCATATTCCGTCAGATAATCCACTTAAATATACTCCTGCCATGCCAAATATTCCGGCTAATAAAGTTAAGGAAAATATTTCACTCATTTTGCAAAGTGGCCTTATTTTACCGTTAAATGCATTAAATACACCTGTTTTAGAATCTTTATACAGGTTAAAAGTTCCGATAAATGCTGCAAACATAATAAATAAAGTTATAATTCCTCTTACTGACAGAAGTACATATGATGAAAGCAATGAAGAGTTATCGATTGTTTCGTTGTCAGCATTAATATACTCAAATGAAAATGTATCATTTCCTGCCATATAATAATCATACCCCGGCCTTAAAGTATTTCTTAAAGCATCTGTATCATTAATAGTGAAAATCTTCTGCGAGCTTATGAACTCGGTCAGTTCGTTAAAACCATACTCTGCAAAAACCTCTGAAAATACATATTCATCGGTTATGGCATCTGTAAGTGTACTTGGTGATTTATATACAGTTACAAGATTGTTAGTCTTATTTTCATAGACTTTTTCGCTGAAATCTGAATTAAATACATATCCACATTCATAATCACCGGAAGCAACTCGTGATTTAAGTTCATCAAGACTGCTGCATTTTTCAAAAGTAACACTTTCATAATTAGTTTTCAGATTATTGCAGATTTTATTCGTGAGATCATCTTCATTTTCTATATACAGTCCTGTTTTTATTGAGATTTTAGTATCCTCAATATTAGTTTTAAAAACCATACACAATATTGGAATTAACAGAAGTAATATTATAAATGATGTTCGTTTAAGGCATCTTTTGATAAAAAGATAATTACATAGTATAAGTTTCTTCACTAATCATTACCTCTCTTTCCGAAATGCTTAATTTCTAATAAATGTATCTTAGTAAATATTGTTGCTGCTAATGTAAAAATGCCTGTAAATATTAGCAATTTAATTATGTTTTCCGTAAAGACTTCGCCTGTAAACATTGTCCCGATAATGTTAAGAATATAGGTCGTTGGCAGGTAATCAGCGATTTTCGATAGTGTTTCAGGAAGCAGTATGTCTGGAACAAATGCACCCGAAATGAATGAACATATTATAACTAAAATGAAATGTAGCAGAATTGCACTGTATTTGCCTGACAGAAGATTACCTGTAAAGCACATAAATGATGAACAGCACAGACATATAAATAAGTTGTTAATTAAGATGTTTTTAAGACTTAACTGAAAGCCAATATCTACCCTTGAATTTAAAGCATAGAGACCAATCATAAATACAGATGCAAGCACGTATAAGACAGCAAAAATACTTATAAGATGTGCTAAGACTTGCGAAACTGCACCGATTCCATTCTGCTGAAGTTTTAAAGCGATGACCTCGTCAGTGTCTTTGCTCTTAAGAATAAATACGCAGCCAAGAAGTAGTAATATAAGCATAATTCCCGAAGCAAAATAATAATTAGTTGTACTTAAGTTACCGGTTGCCGTTATTATATGTCTGTCAAAGAATTTACCTCTTTTAAAGGCTTTGCCAAGATAAATCATATTAAGCGACTTATTAGCCTTACTTTCATATTCTAAGACATCATTAGCCTTATAATAGTCGTGAAGTGTATACACGCCTGCCTGTGCAGTCTGAAGTGTATACTGTGCGGCTTTTGTAAGCTCAGTTATAACCATACTATAAATAGATTTTGTGGACGAATAACGTATGGAGATAGGATAGTTTTCACCGTCCATAAGGCTGTTCATAAAGTCTTTAGGTATTATTACTGCAGCTATAGCTTCTTCATTTTGAACCATTTTAATAGCGGTATCATAATCAGATTCAATTATATTACAAACAGAATTAATACTTTTAGAATTTCTGAGAGTAGAGACTATAAGCCCTGTCATTTCTGAATCGTCCTGTGACGTAAAGACAATGGTTCTTTTTTCTTTTATAGAGACATCTGAATACAATAATTTAGAAGCACAAAAAACAATTGCCCCTACCACGAGTGACAGGGCAATTGTTCCTATTAATATCTGGGGAATTAATTTGAATTTTCTTTTTAATTCAAGTTTTAAATAAATTAATTTATTCATGTTTTCACCAGCTTTAAACTTAATCCTCAATAGATTTAGTGAAGAAATTACTAATACTGTCTAAAAGATCATATTTCTCTGTATCAGACAGTGAATTAATATCTACAGTTGAACCGGATGGCTTAGTAATCTTTGGCTTACCGGTATCAAGAGATAAATTACCACTAAGTTTTATCAGGTTGTTATATCCTTGTGTAACCTGAAAGGTTGTCATATCAAAATCAAAAGATTTTCCTTTTTTAATATTGTTAAATTTACCTTGTAGCACAATAATTGTATCAGTATTAATTGTTGATTCAATATTGTAGTCATTAGAATCTGCATTAAAATCTTCGGTTACATTTAACTCTAATAAAGAGTCAGAACCAGACAGGATTGAAATATCATGACTTAAATAAGTAGTATTATCTTCAAATTCTTTAGTTCTGTCATATATTATTGAAAAATCATTACCGGAATCCAGGATTGAAAATGTGAACGTCATACTGTCAGCGGGATTTATTTCGTCATAGGATTCGATTGAAAAATCAATATCAAATTCTTCGCCTGATAATTCAATTGAATTGTAAAAATCAAAATTGGTCAACTGACCTTTCTTATTCTTCCATACTGTAAAAGTAATATCACCCGAATATGCTTTTGCGGCGTTTTTTGAAACGTATTCAACCTGTTTCTTAAGGTCGTTTATTTCGGATTTGTCAAATGATGACTCAATACTTGAGAATAGCTCTTTATTATCAAATGTTACAGTAATTAGTTTAGAAATAAATAATTTCACACTATCTTCGCTGATGGTGTATGTAGTACCTTTATTACCATATGAGTCAGCATCAGCATTTACACTTGATATTCCTGAAAGAATAGTCTTGAAATCATCAGGATATGTTTCTTTAATCGCATATACATAGAGACTTATTATATCAGTATCATTAAATGAATCAAATGCATTTTTAAATAACTTATCGCTATATGTATACACAGATTCATTAAAAGTCGGTATCTTAAACATTATCTTCTTATCATTGACAAATGATAAAAGTGAATATAATTTCATTCCTCTATAAGAAATGTCTGCATCAAGTGAGGCTTCCTTTGAAGCTGTATTATGGTTAAATGTAGTATTTAAAGTTGCACCGCTTATATCTGTATCGGCATATATACTGTCAACAGTAATTGATGAACTGAGGCTTCCGCATTTATTGTAGTTTGCCATAAGCTCTGTACTTCCAATAGCTGAATCAACAGGTGATGTAAAGTCGAACAATCCTTCAAATAAAGATGGCTTATTAGCGAGTGAATCTTTCTTAGAAGATTTACCATTGTTAAGGATATATGCAATACCGCCGACTACTACAGCAAGAATAAGACAGGCTATAACTACAGGGAAGATTGGCTTGCGTGTCTTAACCGGCTTAGGTGCAAGATTTCTTCGCTCATTAATATTATCATTAATGTTGTTGCTAGCATTATCTTCGATAGAAGCATCAGCTTTTGAATCATTTACTTTATCTTCGATAGAAGCATCAGTTTTTGAATCAGTTACTTTATCTTCAACAGGAGCTTCAGGTTTTACATCTGTTGAATTATCTTTGACTTTATCAATTTGTGCATTAGTTTTATTATTACCATTATTTTCAATAGAAGTTTCAACTTTTACATCTGTTACATTTTCTTCAACTTTTTCAGCCGAAGTATTGACTTTATCATTACCTTTATCTTCAACAGAAGTTTCAGATTTTACATCATTTGTGCTATCTTCAGATTTTATAGAAGAGGTTTCATCAGAAACATTTGTAAAGAAAAGATTACTGATTGCTTCGTCAGTTGCGACATTTTGCTTAGAGTCATTATTAATATTTATGGGCTCTTTTTTGTTATTTTTCATTGTGTTCTCCATTCCACAGGTGTATATGTCGGAAAATCTACAAACTGAATATCAACTTCAAATTTGCGATAAAAGTTAAATGTGACACCTGTGACGCATTTAACTGAATATGAATTAAAGTAATTTAACAAGTTCATCATCTGTAAGGTTCGTAGAAATCTCTGATAAACAGCTATCTTTAAGTAAGAATAATCTGTTGCATACAGACAGTTCATTCTGGTCGTGCGATACGACAATTATAGAACCATTTAATTTAGAAGTATAATACTTCATATAATTTCTGATGTCGTGTTTGGCAGCGATGTCAAGTGCAGCACTTGGCTCGTCCAGGATTAAAAGAGACGGATTATTAAGTAATGCGATTCCGATACTTAGACGTTTCTTCATTCCACCAGACATTTTCACAACTTTTTTTTCTGCAAACTCATTTATGCCGAGTTCTTTTAATATACCTGATTCTAATTGCTTTACCAAATCTTTTTTCTTACCGTTGTACCAGAGACTTAGATTGTCTATTGCACTAAGTTCTGAAATCAATGGGTTCTCCTGTGGAACATAGCTGATATTATCTCTGGCTCTCTTAGATGAGCCAAGAATATTATCGCCATCTAGAAGAATTTCACCACTATCGGGTTTACTAAGTCCGCTTATTATAGAAAGTAAAGTTGTCTTACCCGTTCCATTTGCACCTACGATGCCGATACAATCCCCGGGTTTAACAGAAAATGATATATTATTAAGAACTTTGTGTCTGCCGTAGCTTTTACTAATTCCTTTTATTTCTATCATATAGACCTCACTTAGTTCTCACTTATATAAAGTTTATGTGAGCCTTTCTAAAATGTAATTCGTAGAAAATATAACATAATAGGGAAATTTATGCAATAATAATGGTGTCAAATTTATTTTGACATAATTAGAAAACAATGATATTATAATAGTAATAAAGGTGCTACCGATGACGGTTCGCCTGATATTTGTTTAGTTAAGATAACCGCACAAGTTTTGACCAGACTGGGCGGTTATTTTTTTGCCTTGGAATCGTGCTGTCCATGCACGTATCCAAGACCATAAAATGTAGCACACAGCGAAAGAACTGTGATAAGGTCTGAAATTGTAAGCATAGACAAATCTCCTTTCCATCAGATTCCCAAAGGCTTTCTATGTAATCGGAGCTATAACTCTCCGCAAAAAGCGAACCGCCATCGTCACTATGATAGCACCCTGAGGATAAGCCTCATATATATATAATAACAAACATTTGTTCGAGAATCAATCATAATATAAATAATTTGATAATAATATTATAATGCTCCAATCTACATTATTTCTTGCTATACATAAAGATTGCATATAAATTTATAATAAGATATAATTAAAATTATGAAAATGGATGAATAAATGCCAGGTAAAACATATTTATGGATAGAGTATTTTGTATGAAAGAATGTGGCGATAATGCATTGGAAGTATTGTATGAAATAGAAGAAGGATATAAAGAATTTTATTGCAAATGAAACAGGCAAGTTAATAGTAATTGATAATGCAGATATTTTGTTAGATGATGATACAAGAAAATATATTTCATTGGATGATAAGAATCAGTATTTGATTATAGGA
>OMVQ01000063.1 GCA_900314555.1 uncultured Eubacteriales bacterium
AATCTCGATGACATTGATGTATCGGAAGAAGTCATTGTTGATACACTGCCCGTCAAAAAGTCGAGTTAATTAAAGGATGAAATACTAATATTGGTAAACAGTATATGGAAAGTGCCGAGGGCTTTGATCCGGGTAATAAATATAGTGTTCCGTATTGCTGGGGAACAGTTGGAATTATGTATAATACTAAGATGGTAGATGAGAAAGTAGACAGTTGGTCGATATTATTTAATGATAAATATAAGAACAACATTCTTATGCAGAATAGTGTAAGAGATGCATACTGTGTAGCACTTTCAAGTCTTGGATACAGTATTAATACACTAGATGAAAATGAGATTAAGGAAGCCACTGATTTATTAATCAAACAGAAGCCGCTTGTACAGGCGTATGTTATAGATCAGGTCAGAGATAAGATGATTAAGAATGCAGCAGCAATCGGTGTTATCTATTCAGGTGAGGCCATATATATGCAGAGAGAAAATCCTGATTTGGAATATGTTGTTCCAAAAGAGGGTTCTAATGTATGGATAGATGGCTGGGTTATTCCTAAGAACTGTACTAATAAATCAGGTGCAGAAGCATGGATTAATTTCTTGTGCAGACCAGAAATTGCACTTATGAATTTTGATTATATAACATATTCAACTCCAAATGAAGCTGCAAGAAATCTTATAGAAGATGAAGAAATCAGAAATAGTGAGATTGCATTTCCTGATGAATCAATCTTAGAAAGATGTAAGGTCTACAATTATCTTGGCGCAGACGGTGACAAGTTATATGATAAATACTGGACTAAGGTAGGTGCGGAATAATGAACTATGAAGAATCAAGAAAATATATACAGGACGCTTCCTCAAGGGGAAGTGTCTTAGGACTTGATAATATTGTTAATCTGATGAATAAGCTTGGCAATGTGCAGGACAGTTTAAAGGTCGTGCATATTGCCGGGACTAATGGCAAGGGTTCAACTTCTGCATATATTACTCAGATATTAATTGAAGCAGGCTATACAGTGGGAAGATACACTTCGCCTGCTGTTTTTGATTATATGGAAATGTTTACCATAAACAATATTAATATTTCTGAAGATGAATATGCAGTAAATATGACAACAATAAAGAAAGCAATTGATGAAATGGAAGCAGAGCAGATGACACTTCCAACACCATTTGAAATCGAGACAGCATTAGCTTATCTGTATTTCTACAGAAATAAATGTGACATAGCAATAATTGAAACAGGAATGGGCGGACGTCTTGATGCTACTAATATAGTAAAATCTCCGCTTGTAAGTGTTCTTACTTCAATAAGTAAAGACCATTCGAGATTCCTTGGTGAAACACTTGAAGAGATAGCATTTAATAAAGCGGGAATAATTAAGAAAAATTGTCCTGTGGTAAGTGCGATTCAGTGTGATGAGGCATCTAAGGTTATTAAAGAAGAAGCAATTAAGAATAATTCTAAACTTATTGAATGTAATAAGCTTCAGAATGTAAGGTTTAATAATGATAAAACATATGGAAAATATGTTGGAAGTATAGCATTTGATAATATATTAGATAAAGATAATACAGATGAAAAAGTATTAAATAAAACTAATAGAAAATATGACGAAAATGAAATTAATGAAGATGAAATTAACGCAAATGAAATTAAGAATAATGAGTTTAATATAGAGACATCGATGCTTGGTACATTTCAGGTACATAATATCCCTACAGCAATTGAGACAGTATTAGTTTTAAAATCAGAGGGCTTCTTTATCTATAAAGAGAATATTGAAAATGGAATTAAAAATACAGCCATTTGTGGAAGATGTGAAAGAATAAATGATACACCTGCGATATACATTGATGGTGGACATAATCCGGGAGCTGCACTTAATCTTAAGAATACTCTGGAAATGTATTTTACAAATAGGAAATTAGTATATATAATAGGAGTATTAGCTGATAAAGACTACGATACAGTTCTGTCTGTTACGGGAGGTCTTGCAAATCATATAATAACTGTGACACCACCTGATAATGCAAGGGCATTAGATGGCAGAGAATTATTAAAGACAGTATTAAAGTATAATGCTTCGGCAGAATATGCAGATGATTTAGAAAAGGCAGTTAATCGTGGCATTGAATGTGCAGGTGATGACGGAGTATTATTTGTATTCGGTTCATTATCATATTTAGGCAGAATTAAGAAAATAGTAAGAAGTAAGAAAGGATAAGACTTCCAATGATAGATAAGACAAAGATAGAAGAGGGTGTAAGGTTACTGCTCGAGGGAATGGGAGAAGATGTAAACAGAGAGGGATTATTAGATACACCTAAGAGAGTTGCTAAAATGTACGAAGAGATTTATGGTGGCTTAGAAGAAGATGCAGCTACACATTTATCGAGAACATTTACAAGTACATCAGTTGATATGGTAATAGAGAAAGATATTACATTTTATTCAACCTGTGAGCATCATTTATTACCATTTTATGGAGTTGTGCATATTGCATATATTCCTGATGGCAAGGTTGTCGGACTTAGTAAATTAGCAAGAACTGTTGAAGTATTTGCAAGACGTCCACAGATTCAGGAACAGATGACAGCACAGATAGCAGAAGCAATTATGAAGTATTTAGCACCAAAGGGTGTAATGGTTAAAGTAGAAGCAGAGCATATGTGTATGTCGATGCGAGGTGTCAAAAAGCCGGGAAGCAAGACGGTTACACTTTATGCTTTGGGTGAATTCAAAGATAATAAAGAGGCAAGACAGGAATTCCTGGATAGTGTTAAGTAGAACGCTAGCGGAAAATGGAGATAGTGAGAAAGAATTGCACTGAAAAGGAGAAGATTATGAGAATTGGAAATAAAGATTTTGATGTTGACCACAAGACCTATATAATGGGTATATTGAATTGTACACCTGATTCGTTTTCAGATGGTGGAAAATATAATGATATAGACAGAGCTATTAAACACGTAGAAGAAATGATACGTGATGGCGCAGATATAATTGACGTCGGTGGCGAATCTACAAGACCGGGTTATACAATTATACCTGATGAAGAAGAAATAGAAAGAGTAGTGCCTGTTATAGAGAAGATAAAGGCTAATTTCGATATTCCTGTTTCAATTGATACATATAAGAGTAAGGTAGCAGATGCAGCAGTTATAGCAGGGGCCGATTTGGTAAATGACATCTGGGGCTGCAAGTATGATAAGAAGATTGCAGATGTAATAGCGAAGAGAAATGTTGCGTGCTGTCTTATGCATAACAGAGATTTAGAGAAGAATCCTTATGGAAATGATGTAATGTATGATGTGTTAAATGATTTGCAGGAAAGCATAGACATTGCACTTAAAGCAGGAGTTGCGAAGAATAAGATTATTACTGATCCGGGAATAGGCTTTGGTAAAACATTACAGGATAATCTTAATGTTATGAATAATGTGGACTGGCTTAAAGAATTAGGATATCCAATATTATTAGGAACTTCTAAGAAATCAATGATTGGACTTACTTTAGATGTACCAAAAGATGAACGAGTAGAGGGAACACTTGTTACAACAGTTATGGGTGTGATGAAAGGTTGTGCATTTATAAGAGTTCATGATGTATTAGAGAATAAGAGAGCAGTTGTTATGACAGAAGCAATATTGTCGGCATAATAAGTTGCCGAGAAAAGGAGAAAAGTGCGAAAAATAATGCCGATGCGATTATTTTTCACACAGCTAATTGCTTTTGCAAGCAATTAGTGTTATATGGCAGATGAGAAATCGCCTACGCGAATTTCTCATCGCCGCTTCGCAAACAAGTTGCCGAGAAAAGGAGAAATGAGATATGGATAAAATTGTGATTAAAGATTTAGAAGTATTTGGAAATCATGGCGTATATAAAGAAGAAAATGTCTTAGGACAGAAATTTTTAGTGAGTGCCGAGATTTCATTAAGTACAAGAAAAGCAGGAATTACTGATGCATTAGAATTATCAGTTGATTATGGTAAGGTATGTCAGTTTATTAATGAATTTATGCAGAAAAATACATTTAAACTGATAGAGGCAGCAGCAGAACATCTTGTATTAGGAATATTTGCTCATTTTGAATTTATACAGAGTGTTAAAGTTACAATTAAGAAACCATGGGCTCCTATAGGACTTCCACTTGATTATGTGGCAGTAGAAATTGAGAGAAGCTGGCACAGGGCATATGTGGCATTAGGCTCTAATATGGGAGATAAACTCAAATATTTAGAAGATGCTGTTAAAGCCATTGAAAATGATGTTAATTGCAAATTACTTAAGATTTCAGATATTATAGTGACAGAACCATATGGCCCGGTAGAACAGGACGATTTCTTAAATGGCTGTATGATGATTGATACACTCTATACACCACAGGAATTATTAAGATTTCTACAGAAGTTAGAGAGTGAAGCTAATCGTGTAAGAGAAATACATTGGGGACCTAGAACATTAGATTTAGATATTCTTCTATATGATGATTTAGTTACTTCAGATGATGAACTTACAATTCCACATCCAGAGATGCATAAGAGATCATTTGTTCTTGAACCATTGAAACAGATTGCACCAAATGCAATTCACCCACTCTTACACCAGAGAATACGCGATATGATATAATGGTGCTAATAAAAAAACAAGCGACACCGAAGGTGGCATTTGTTTTTTTAGCACCATTAAGTTAATAAAAAGGAAAGGATATCACATAGGATTGTGATTAAGGTACAGACGTGAATCTAGATTTGAATGAGATACGACAGCAGATTGATGAGATAGATTCATCAATTGTAGATATGTTTGAAAAACGTATGGAGTTATGTAAAAACGTAGCTTTATATAAAATAGAAAATGGTAAAAAAGTTTTAGATAAGCAGAGAGAAAATGAGAAGATAGCAAAAGTAGTTGAATTGGCTGATAATGATTTCAATAAACATGGTGTAGAGGAATTATTTACACAGATTATGGCGATAAGCAGAAAATTACAGTATCAGTTATTGAATCAGAATGGTAAAAGTGATGATATCGGCTTTAAAAAGGTTGATAAATTAGACATTCAGAATGCAACAGTAGTATATCAGGGTGTTCCCGGTGCATACAGCTATCAGGCTATGATTAATTATTTTGGAAAAGATGTTGATAACTTCAATGTTAAAACATTTAAAGAAGCAATGGAAAGCATAAGAGACGGTAAAGCTGATTATGCAGTGCTTCCTATAGAGAATTCTACAGCAGGAAGTGTAAGTGATGTATATGATTTGCTAGTAGAATTTGATAATTATATAGTTGATTACACAGATGTTATAGTAAGACACGCATTGCTTGGAACTAAAGATGCCACAATTGATGATATTAAGACTGTATATTCACATCCACAGGGATTAATGCAGTGTCATAAATTCTTAGAAGAACATAAAGAATGGCAGCAGATAGCACAGGCGAATACAGCAGGAAGTGCTAAAAAAGTTGTAGAAGAGAATATTAAGTCACAGGCAGCAATTGCCAGTACAGTTGCAGCAGAGATTTACGGATTAAAGGTGCTTAAAGAAAATATTAGTTATAATGATAAGAATACCACAAGATTTATCATTGTAAGCAAGAATAAAATATATACTGAAGATGCTACTAAAGTGTGCGTATGTTTTGAACTCCCACATTCGTGTGGTACATTATACAATATGCTTTCACACTTTATATATAATGGTCTGAATCTTACAGGTATAGAATCAAGACCTATTGAGGGCAAAAAATGGGAATACAGATTCTTCGTTGAATTTGATGGTAAATTTGATGAAGCGGGAACACTAAACGCATTAAGAGGCTTGACTGAAGAAGCCAACTCAGTGAAAATATTAGGAAACTACTAAAACAGAGGTGATATTGCATGAATATGAATTTAAGAATTAATGCAGGAAAGTTGATGATTTACAAGAATTTTAAACATCAGGAGTTATTTGACAACTTTGAATGGCTGATTAATAACGCTGATGATGAGTATTACAATGATGAGGATAAGATAGCCTTATTATATGAGTGTGTGAATGAATTGTTAGAACTGGCTAACTCATATGGATTTGAGGGAAATCTATATCATAATTTTCTTGGCTTTTTACTGGCAAATAATGAGAATGCATTTTCTACTTCATGTGAGATAATTGGTGCGCCTGAGGGCAGTATCAATGGTATTGCAATGCATGATTTTGAGATTTTCAAGCAGTTAATGGATTATGATATGACTGAAATAGATAAGGCTCTTAACGTAGATGCAATTGCAATGATTAGCGATTATAAAAATGGTGGAAGAACAAGTAAGGTATTCAATAAACGTGTAAGAGACAGAATATGTGAACTTACAAAAGAATTAGAGAAAGCTACAGATGTGGCAGAATATTATAAATATGTAACAGATTTCTATAAGGCATATGGTGTTGGTAAATTCGGTCTTAACAAGGCATTCAGAATTGTTGGAAATGAAGCAGGAGAAGCACAGATTGTACCGATAACAAGTATTGAACATATTTACCTTGATGATCTGGTAGGATATGAACTTCAGAAGAAAAAGCTTACTGACAATACGGAAGCCTTTATAGAGGGCAGAAAAGCTAATAACGCATTATTATTCGGTGACAGTGGAACAGGTAAGTCTTCAAGTATAAAGGCAATACTTAATGAATATTATGATAGAGGACTTAGAATGATAGAAGTGTATAAGCATCAGTTCGGGGCATTATCTGAAGTTATAGAAACTATCAAGGACAGAAATTATAAATTCATAATATATATGGATGATTTATCATTTGAGGACTTTGAAATCGAATATAAATATTTAAAAGCTATTATTGAGGGTGGCTTAGGAAAGAAACCGGATAACGTGCTTATCTATGCGACATCTAACAGACGTCATCTGGTTAAGGAGAGTTTTGAGGATAATGAAGGAATGTCAAGTGGATTGCATACATCAGATACAGTTCAGGAGAAGCTTTCACTTGTGGCAAGATTCGGAGTATCTATTTACTACTCTGCACCAAGCAAGAAAGAATTCCAGAACATCGTTACAACACTTGCAGAGAAATATAACATTCATATGGACGAAGAAAAACTTAAATTGGAAGCAAATAAATGGGAATTAAGTCATGGTGGATTGTCAGGAAGAACAGCACAACAATTTATAAATTATTTACTTGGATTTAACACAGACGAAACTAATAATTAAGAATAATCATTTATAATTAGCTGAATGTCATAGGACTATTTGTTTCCGGACGAGAGCAGATAGTCATTAAGACATATGTAAGCTTAATAAAAGAGTTTACAATATTTCCTTGCGGCAATCGTTCAGAAACGAGGTATTTATGTATAAATTGATAGCAGCTATTGATGTTGGTTCGTATGAACTCGAAATGAAGATATATGAGTTATCACCTAAGAAAGGTATAACCATGATTAATCATGTAAGACATATAATTGAAATCGGTAAAGATACCTATATAAATGGTAAAGTTGATTTCAAACATATCGATGAGGTATGTGAAATTCTTTATGATTTTACAAAGATTATGAAAGAGTATCAGGTGGATGATTATGTGGCTTATACTACAAGTTCAATCAGGGAAGCAGATAACCAGGACATTATCTTAGACCGTATAAAAGTAAAGACAGGAATAGAGGTTAAGATTCTAAGTAATTCTGAACAGAGATTCTTAGGATATAAGGCACTTTCAGTACAGCCTGAATTCTTCTCATTTATACAGGAGGGAACGGCGATTGTAGATGTGGGTGCAGGCAGCATACAGATATCATTATTTGATAAAGATTCATTAGTTACAACCCAGAACATTAAGCTTGGTTCACTTAGAATAAGAGAATTATTATACAGACTCAGTAATGACAGACAGCATTTTAACAGACTTATAGAAGAGTTAATTAACAATGATATACAGACATTTAAGAAATTGTTTCTTAAAGACCGAAGTATTAAGAATATCATTGCTGTTGGAGATTATATCGGATATTTTGCGAAAGAAAATGGTAAGCAGCTTAAATTTATGAACAGGGAAGAATTTCAGAACAGATTTGAACTGATGATGAATAAAAATGCTGAGGAAATCTCTAAGGAAATCGGAATTACTGATGAGCAGGCATCAATTTTAATGCCTTGTATTCAGGTATACAGTAAGTTAATTAAAGAGACAGATACGAATAACATATGGTTTGCGGGAGTGGACTTATGTGACGGTATTGTTGCAGAATATGCAATTAATACGAAGATGATTAAGATAGAGCATGATTTTGAAAAGGATATAATCAATGCTGCCAAAATCATTTCAAAGAGATATAAGGCAAATCAGAACCACATAGCAATTCTTGAGAAAAATGTCGTGACTATATTTGATGCGATGAAGAAGTATCATGGACTTGGTAAAAGAGAGAGAATATTATTGCAGTTATGTGCGATTCTTCATGATTGTGGTAAATATATCAGTATGAGCCAGCCGGGAGAGGCATCATATAATATTATAATGTCATCAGAGATTATCGGTGTGTCACATAAGGAACGTCAGATTATTGCAAATGTTGTTAAACATAATACAGAGGACTTCTTTGATGATAATGATGAACAATATGAGGGCGACAAATCAGATTATCTTACCGTAATCAAGTTAGTAGCTATTCTGAGGGTGGCAAATGCAATGGACAGAAGCCATAAGCAGAAATTCAAAGATTCAAAGGCAGTAGTTAAGGATAATACACTTGTGATTACTACATATGCACATGATGATATAACACTTGAAAAGGGCTTATTTAAGAGAAAGGCAGACTTTTTCGAAGAAGTGTATGGAATAAAACCTGTATTAAAACAGAAAAAGGAGGCGTAGACTATGGCAGTTCAGAATGAATATACTAAACCTGAATATTATAAGAACAGGGAATTAAGCTGGTTACAGTTTAATGAAAGAATTCTTTTAGAAGCGAAAGATAAAACTAACAGATTATTTGAAAGACTTAAATTCTTAAGTATAACAGCATCTAATCTAGATGAGTTCTTTATGGTAAGAGTAGCTTCTCTAAAAGATATGGTAGATGCAAAGTTTACAAAACCTGACCTTGCAGGAATGAAGCCTAAGGAACAGTTAGTGGAGATATTAAAGGAAACCCATGGCTTTATGGGAAGACAGTATTCTACGTTTAACCGTTCACTTCTGCCACTCCTTGAGAAAGAGAGGCTTACAATATTAACATCACACGAACAGATGAATGAGGCACAGTGTAAATTCGCAGATGATTATTTTGATGAAACCATTTATCCTATTCTTACACCAATGGCAGTAGATTCAGCGAGACCATTTCCTCTTATAAGAAATAAATCATTGAATATCTGTGTTCTGTTAAAGGGTAAAGATGAGGAGAATTATGCAACAGTACAAGTACCAGCAGTAGTAAGCAGAATTGTGGAACTTCCATCAGATAATGGAAGAACAGTAATTCTGTTAGAGCAGATTATTGAGAGAAATATTGATAAATTATTCAGTAACCACAAGGTAATCTGTGCATATCCATATAGAATTACAAGAAATGCAGATTTATCAATCGATGAAGATGATGCAGCAGATTTATTAGAGGAGATTCAGAAGCAGTTAAAGAAACGTCAGAGAGGCGAAGCAATAAGACTTGAGATTGAAGATAAATGCGACAAGAATATCATTAAATTCTTGAAGAGAGAATTAAATGTCGGTGATGAAAGTATATATAAGATTTCAGGACCGATTGATCTGACTTTCTTAATGAAGTTATATGGTATGGAGGGCTTTGAGAATCTTAAAGATGAGAAATATATTCCTGTACAGTCAGCGATGATTAATGATGACGAGGATATATTTACACAGATAAGCAGAAATGATATCTTATTACATCATCCATATGAATCATTTGATCCGGTAGTAGATTTCGTAAGACAGGCTGCAAATGATGAAAATGTTCTTGCAATTAAGCAGACTCTTTACAGGGTAAGTGGCAATTCACCAATTATAGCATCTTTAGCTAAGGCAGCAGACAATGGTAAACAGGTAACTGTATTAGTAGAGTTAAAAGCCAGATTTGATGAAGAGAATAATATTCAGTGGGCTAAGAAGTTAGAGAAATCAGGCTGTCACGTTATATATGGACTTATGGGACTTAAAACACACAGTAAGATTACCTTAGTAGTAAGAAAAGAAGATGAGGGTATTAAGAGATATGTTCATCTTGGTACAGGTAACTATAATGATGCGACAGCTAAATTGTATACAGATATGGGCTTACTTACATGTAATGAGGCAATTGGTGAAGATGCAACAGCAGTATTTAATATGATTTCCGGTTACAGTGAACCTAAACAGTGGAATAAATTAAGTCTTGCACCATATTGGTTAAGAGACAGATTCTTATATCTGATAAGAAGAGAAGCAATGTATGCAAAAGAGGGCAGAAAGGCATTTATCACAGCTAAGATGAATTCTCTATGTGATAAGGAGATAATTGCTGCTCTATATGAGGCATCAAGTGCAGGGGTTGAGATTAATTTAATCGTTCGAGGCATATGTTGTCTAAAGACAGGAATTCCTGGTATAAGCGAGAATATTCATGTACGTTCGATTGTCGGAACATTTCTTGAACACAGCCGTATATTCTATTTTGGCAATGGTGGAAATGAAGAGGTATATATGGCAAGTGCAGACTGGATGCCACGTAATCTTGATAAACGTGTGGAAATATTATTCCCTGTTGAAGATGAAAGATTAAAGGCTGAGGTAATCAATGTATTAAATATCCAGCTTGCAGATACTCTTAAGGCACACATACTTGTGGGTGACCAATACGAAAAGGTCGACAAAAGAGGTAAGGAGTTATTATCATCTCAGATGTATTTCTGTGAACTTGCGAAAGACAGAAAGAAGAAAAAGAACGAAAGCAAAGAGAGACTTTTTGTGAGTAGGGAGATGAAGGAGTAGAATTTGGGTAAACCGATTCTAATAATTTTGCAAAAGTACATAACAGTGTGGAAAGTACATCAGTAAGAAGTAAGATTAAGACGGGAACTACTGCATCAATAATTATAATCGTAGGAATTGCGGTGTTTATGGATATAGTTTATGTACTAAAGCATAAAAAAGGAATAAATATTGAAAAATATTGAAGGTATCATACCAATGGTGTGGTACCTTTTGTGTTGTGGAGAAAAAACAAGATAACAAATACAAAATGTTAAAAATAATAAATAAAATGTTGATTTAATTCAATGGTTATGGTAGGATAGTAGTTGTAATGTGAAAATGATGTGGTTTAAATAAAGAAATATTTTATTTGACAATATAGGATATATCCTATAAAATATAAAAGAGACAAAGGAGGAGTTAATATGCCGGTTATATCAAGATTTCATGGGATTACAATAAAAATGTATTTACGTCAGAAAGAACATAATCCACCACATATTCATGCCATATATGAAGACTGTGTTGGAATGTTTTCATTAACTGATGGAGAAATGTTTGAAGGTGATATTCCGAGTAAGGGACAACAAATGGTAAAGGAATTTATTAAGCATTACAGAAGTAGATTGCTTGAAATGTGGGAAACACAAGATTTTGAAAAATTGTCACCTGTTGAATAATAAATAGTAAATGGAAAGGATTGATAAGTATGACTAACAGGATTGTATCTGTAAAAACAATGGAAAATATGAATTTAGCAGTATGCTTCCAAAATGGTGTAGAAAAAAAGTACGATATAAGAAGGTTATACAATATTTTTCCTCAATTAAGAGAATTAGAATCAGATAAAAGTTTATTTGAAAAAGTTATTGTTGATGTTGGAGGGTATGGAATATCGTGGAATGATGAATTAGATATAGATGCAGAAGAAATCTGGGAAAATGGCATTGAAACAGGTTCACATAAAGTTAGTATATTATCAAAATTAGGATATGATGTGGCAAGGGCAAGAGAGCTAAAACATATGACACAAAAGGAACTTTCAAAAATAACGGGGATATATCAGTCAGATATTAGTAAAATTGAAAGAGGTATTGCAAATCCATCTGTGGCTACATTAAAGAGAATTGCTGATGGAATGAATATGGAGTTGAAAATCGAATTTATAAATATTAAATGATGATTTAGGTGGTAATAATATTTGTAATGAGATTAGAATAAAACACTAATTGTGCTATATGAACAAGATAAAGCCAACAATTAGTGTTTTTTTCGTGCATGCCTTAACAGTAAAAATATTGCATTTTGACGTAAAACTTATTATAATATTTTGATATATAGACTTTTGTAATTGTTACAGTATATAACGTGAATTAAATAATGTAGTCTGATATAAAAAATCTAACAGAACTGAGGCGATACCATGAAGCAGGAAAATATTAGCACTGAACTCAAAGACACAGTAACATTAGACGATAAAGTAGACAGTAAAATAGAAAAAAATGCCGATAGTAATACAGCTAATAATACAGAAGGTAATACTCAGGGCAGAATGGTCGACGGACATCTTGTTAAAGAGACGTCAGAGTTTGATGACCCTGATGAAATGTTTAACAGTCTTATAAGCGGAATTCATAAATATCATCCATCTACAGATACTACAATGGTTGAGAAAGCTTATAAGATTGCGTATGATGCCCATAAGGGACAGAAGCGTAAATCAGGAGAGCCTTACATTATTCACCCTGTTGCGGTTGCAATAATTTTAGCAGAATTAGAGTTAGATAAGGAAACTATTGTTGCAGGTCTGTTACATGATGTTGTTGAAGATACTGTTATGACAACAGAAGATATTACAAGAGAGTTCGGAGAAGAAGTTGCACTTTTAGTAGATGGCGTTACGAAATTAACCCAGTTATCATATGAGCATGATAAGGTAGAGCTTCAGGCAGAGAATTTAAGAAAGATGTTTCTTGCTATGGCAAAGGATATAAGAGTAATTCTTATCAAACTTGCCGACAGACTTCATAATATGCGAACAATGCAGTATCAGTCACCTGAGAAACAGATTGAGAAATCGCGAGAGACAATGGAGATATATGCTCCAATTGCACAGCGACTTGGTATTTCTAAGATTAAGATAGAGTTAGATGATTTATCACTTAAATATTTAGAGCCTGATATTTATAAAGATTTATCAGAAAAAATTGCAATAAAACAATCAACAAGAGAGAAATTCATAGAAGAAATCGTGTCAGAAGTCGGTGAACAGATTTCAAAAGCAGGAATAGAAGCTAAGATAGACGGACGTGTAAAGCATTTATTCAGCATTTACAGGAAAATGGTTAACCAGAATAAGACACTTGACCAGATATACGATTTATTTGCAGTAAGAATTATCGTGGATACGGTAAAGGACTGTTATGCGGCACTTGGTATAATTCATGAGATGTATAAGCCGATTCCGGGAAGATTTAAAGATTACATTGCCATGCCTAAACAGAATATGTATCAGTCACTTCACACTACACTTATCGGTCCATCAGGTCTGCCTTTTGAGATACAGATTAGAACATTTGAAATGCACAGAACTGCTGAATATGGTATCGCAGCACACTGGAAATACAAGGAAAATGCAGAGGGTAAGAACCCACAGGAGACTGAAGAGGAGAAACTTAGCTGGTTAAGACAGATTCTTGAATGGCAGAGAGATATGTCAGATAACAGAGAATTTATGAGTCTGCTTAAGAATGATTTAGACTTATTCTCTGAAAATGTATTCTGCTTCACACCATCAGGTGATGTTATGAACCTGCCACATGGTTCGACACCTATTGATTTTGCATATGCAATCCATAGCGCAGTAGGTAATAAGATGGTTGGTGCAAGAGTAAATGGTAAGATGGTTCCGATAGATTACCAGATACAGAATGGTGACAGAATAGAGATTATTACTTCACAGAACTCAAAAGGACCTAGCAGGGACTGGTTAAATGTTGTTAAGAGTACACAGGCTAAGAATAAGATTAATCAGTGGTTCCGTTCAGAACTTAAAGAGGATAATATAGCAAAAGGCAAGGAAATGCTTGAGAAATACTGCAAGTCCAAATCAATTGTTCTAAGTGATTTATCTAAAGCTGAATTTACTGATAAAGTAATGCGTAAATATGGTTTCAGAGATTGGGACTCAGTACTTGCCGCATTAGGTCATGGAGGACTTAAAGAGGGGCAGGTAATTAATAAACTTGTAGAGGAATATGAGAAGAAGCACAAGAAAGAAGTTACGGATGAAGAAATTCTTGAGGCAGTTTCAGAAGCCAAGGAAAAACCTGTTGTATCTAAATCTAAAGGTGGAATAACAGTTAAAGGTATTCATGATGTTGCAGTAAGATTTTCAAAATGTTGCAGTCCTGTTCCGGGTGATGAAATCGTTGGTTTCATTACAAGAGGAAGAGGTGTATCAATTCATAGAACAGATTGTGTAAATATTCTTAATATGCCTGAGATAGAGAGAAGCAGACTTATAGAAGCTGAATGGCAGAAACCTGATGATTCATCTGCTGAGAAAGATAAATATATGGCAGAAATTAAGATATATGCTAATAACAGAACAGGTATACTTGCAGATTTATCAAAGATTACAACCGAGCGAAACATTGATGTTACAAGTATGAATGTAAGAACGAATAAACAGGGACTTGCGACTATCTCTATGGCATTTGAGATAGGAAGCGTGGCAGAACTTAAGAAACTTGTTGATAATATGAGAAAAGTTGAAAGCATTATAGATATTGAGAGAAATTAAATAGGAGTTCAGTGTGAAAAATCGAATTGATATGTCGATTTTTCACACAGCTAAATGTATCGCAGGCGCCACATTTAGTTCTTATCGCAGAGCCAAATCTGACATTTGGCTCGCGATTCCTCCGACGTAAACGTCTGCGGAATGGAGTTCAGTATGAAAAATTTAGACATTACGAAGATAATAGTCGGCCCGGTCAGGACAAACTGTTATCTTGTAAGAAGAGTTGATAGTGATAAAGTTATAATAATTGATCCGGGTGATGAGGCAGATATAATTGAGAGAAAGATTCTTACTAAGGCATTAAAGCCGATTGCGATACTTCTCACACATGGACATTTCGACCATATAGGTGCAGTAGATACATTAAGAACACGTTTTGGTATTAAGTCTTATATGCTTGAACAGGAGAAAGATGTAATTAACAGCGAAGCAAATCTTGGCAGGGCATTTGGCATACCAACGACAGGACATGCAGATATACTTGTTAAAGAGGGAGATGAAATAACACTTGATGAGATAACATTTAAGGTTATTCATACACCGGGACATACAATCGGAAGCTGCTGCTACTTAGTTGAGGCTGAAAAGGTATTATTTAGTGGTGATACGCTATTCTATCATTCACATGGAAGAACTGATTTTCCGACAGGAAGTGAATCGGCAATTATACGTTCAATTACAGAAAAATTATTAGTATTAGACAGTGATACAGTAGTATATCCGGGACATGAAATGGATACTACAATCGGTCAGGAAAAGGCATTATATGATTTTTATTAAATATACAGACAAATTTGATTTCGAATACGATATACAGGGAATAGTAAGGTCATTTTATCCGGGCGAGGAAATGTGTACGGATAAGTCGGAACGCTTAAATGATGCAAGACTTATATTAGAATGTGCTTTTAATTCAGAGAGTTTAGAAATTAAACTATTAGAGAAATTAAATGATACACAATTTAAGTCAGTGACAACTGAGAAGTTCAAGGCAGCAACAGACTTAAATGGTGAATATGACCGTAAAGAGACTAAGAATATTCTTAAGAGAAAGCTTTATGATATATTGTATAATTATTCGGGCAAGGAATTATTATGGGGAACATTATCAGGTATTCGTCCAACGAAAATCACTTCGGAATTATTAGAAAATGGAATGTCAGATGAAGAGGCAATTCATTTTATGAAAGAGAATTATTATCTGTCAGATATTAAGGCAAAAGAAAGTGTGAAAATCTCAAGAAATGAACTAAATATTCTTGATAAGATAGATTATAAGAACGGATATAGTCTGTATGTTGGTATACCATTTTGCCCTAGTACATGCTTATATTGTTCATTTACATCTAATCCGCTTTCGAAATTCAGAAATAAAATTGACAGTTATTTAGATGCGGTCTGTAAGGAAATAGAGTTTTGTAAAAAAACATTTGCACATAAGAAGATTTCTACTATATATGTTGGTGGAGGAACACCTACGACATTAGAGCCTTATCAGTTAGAAAAATTATTAGGCAAGATAGAAGAATGTTTTGATGTCAGTAAATTATATGAATTTACGGTTGAAGCGGGCAGACCTGACAGCATTACAAGAGAGAAGCTTGCAGTAATTAAGAAGCATGGAGTTACCAGAATATCTATTAATCCACAGACCATGAAAGATGAGACACTTAAGATAATCGGAAGACATCATACCGTAGAGCAGTTCATTAATGCCTATAAAATGGCAAGGGAAGAGGGCTTTGATAATATAAATATGGACTTTATATTAGGACTTCCTGATGAAAATGCAGATGATATAAGATATAATATGAAAATGGTTGAGGAGCTTAAACCTGACAGTCTTACGATTCATTCGCTTGCACTTAAGAGGGCGGCAAGACTAAATGTTTTCAAGGACAAATATAAAGACTATGCATTTGAAAATAGTGAAGAGATTATGGAAATCACTAAAGAAACGGCTAAGAGACTTGATTTAGAGCCATATTATCTGTACAGACAGAAGAATATGACAGGTAACCTTGAAAATGTGGGATATGCAAGAAAGTCAAAAGAGGGTATATATAATATCCTGATTATGGAGGAGAAACATACAATCCTTGCAGTAGGTGCGGGCGCTTCCACGAAGATGGTATTTCCTGATGGAAAGCGTATTGAGAGAATTGAAAATGTCAAAGATGTTGATTTATATATAGAAAAAATCGATGAAATGATTGAAAGAAAGAACAGATTTATTCAGGAAAATGAATGTTTCAGAAATTCTGCCTATAAAGACGTTGATAAAGATATCAATGAAGATGCTGATAAAGACATTGATAATGATATCAATGAAGAGGTTGATAAAGACGTCGGTAATGATATCAATGAAGATGCTGATAAAGATGTCGATAATAATGCTCCTGATGAAATTATAGATTTTAATATAGATTCGATACCGGAAGCATTAATGCATGGAATATGTGTAAGTAATCTTGCTTATGATATTGGTAAAGAATTAGGTTTAGATGATGAATACTGTAATATGCTTGCGATGGCAGGTATGGTACACGACATAGGAAAAGTTAAGGTATACGCATATTTATATGGTGGTGATGACACACTTAATGTAGAAAAATTAAAATATATTAGGATGCATTCTAAATTAGGATATGATATACTGTCTGAAAAAGGTTTTTCTAATGATGTATTAGAAGCGGTATTATATCATCATGAGAATTATGATGGCAGCGGCTATCCGGAGAATTTAGCGGGTGAAAATATTCCGTTGTCAGCAAGGATACTAAGAGTCAGTGATGTATTTGCGGCATTAATATCTAACAGAACCTATAGAAAAGCATTTGATTTCAATACGGCAATCGAACTTATGATTGATGAAGTCAAGAATTTTGACATGAAGATATTTCTTGCATTTATGCGAGTAATTCATAGTGTTGATATAAATAAAATTACGAGAAAGGAAGATATAGAAGAATGATTACACAGGCACCAAGAGGTACACAGGACTGGTACGGAGAGAGTATGCATGAGCGTACTGTAATTGAAAAAATATGTAGAGATGTAGCTAAAAGATATAATATTAAAGAGATAATTACACCTGTTTTTGAACATACAGTATTGTTCCAGAGAGGCGTTGGAGAGACAACTGACGTAGTACAGAAAGAAATGTATACATTTACTGATAAAGGTGACAGAAGCATAACTCTTAAACCAGAGGGAACAGCAGGTGCAATAAGAGCATATCTTGAACATAATATGTATGCTGAACCAGCACCAACTAAGTTATTCTATGTAACACCTGCATTCAGATATGAGAAACCACAGAGTGGACGTCTTAGACAGCATCACCAGTTCGGTGTTGAAATAGTAGGTTCAAAGAGTCCTATGGTAGAAGTTGAACTTATATCACTTGTTTCAACAATTATAAGAGAATTAGGATTAAAAGATGCAAAATTACACATTAACAGTATCGGTTGTGCTAATTGCAGAAAGACATATAATGAAGCATTACTTGCATATTTAAAACAGCATGAGGATTGCCTGTGTGAAACATGTAGAGAGAGAATGGTAAAGAATCCTTTAAGAGTAATTGACTGTAAAGTAGAAACATGTAAGAAAATTGTTGCTGATGCACCAAGAACAATTGATTATCTTGATGATGAATGTAAGGCACATTTTGAAGAATTACAGTCTATACTTACAGCACTTAATATTCCATATGAAATAGATACGGGAATAGTAAGAGGACTTGATTATTATACTAAGACAGTATTTGAGTTCGTTAATTCAGAAGGCTTTACATTATGTGGCGGCGGAAGATATGACGGACTTGTTCATGAAATAGATGAGAAACAGGATATACCATCAGCAGGCTTTGGTATGGGTATCGAAAGAATCAGATATTTCCTTGATAAAGAGGGAGTTACACTTGAACCTGAAGAACCTGTTGCATTATATGTAGGTATTCTTGGTAAAGAAGCTAAGGCTAAGGCATATAGTATTGTTAATAATCTTAGAAACAGTGGAATTGTTGTAGAAACAGATTATATGGACAGAAGTGTTAAAGCACAGATGAAATATGCTAATAAGATAGGTGCTAAATACACAGTCATCATTGGCGAAAATGAAATAAATGAAAACAGTGCTAATGTTAAATGTATGGAAGATGGAGAACAGACAAAGATTTCGCTTGACGAAATTGCAAATTTCATAAAAGGAAAGGAAGAAAAATAAAATGGCTGAGTCAATGAAAGGACTTAAAAGAAGTCACAGATGTACAGAGTTATCTGAAAAAAATATAGGCGAAACAGTTACAGTAATGGGCTGGGCTGCTAAGAGAAGAAATCTTGGAAGTCTTATATTCGTAGATTTAAGAGACCGTTCAGGTATTTTACAGATTGTATTTGATGAAAATGATGTTAAGGCTGAGGGTTTTGCTAAGGCTGAGACAATAAGAAGTGAATATGTAATTGCAGTAGAGGGAAGAGTTGAGAAACGTGGTGGTGCAGTTAATGAGAATCTTGCAACAGGTAAGATTGAAATAAGAGCAACATCATTAAGAATACTCTCAGAATCACTTACACCACCATTTCCAATCGAAGATGGTGTAACTGTTAAAGATGAATTAAGATTAAAATACAGATATCTTGATTTAAGAAGACCTCATATACAGAACAACCTTATCTTAAGAAGTAAGGTTACAACATTAGTTCGTTCATTTATGGCAGAAGAAGGCTTCTTAGAGATAGAGACACCTATACTTACTAAGAGTACACCTGAGGGAGCAAGAGATTATCTTGTACCTAGCCGTATTCACCCTGGTAATTTCTATGCATTACCACAGTCACCACAGTTATTTAAACAGTTATTAATGTGCTCAGGCTATGACAGATATTTACAGATTGCTAAATGTTTCAGAGATGAGGATTTAAGAGCAGACAGACAGCCTGAATTCACACAGATAGATATGGAATTATCATTTGTAGACATTGATGATGTTATAGATGTAAATGAAAGACTTTTAGCAAAATTATGGAAAGAAATCTTAGGTGTAGAGATTAAGACACCATTTAAGAGAATGACATGGCAGGAAGCAATGGACAGATTCGGTTCAGACAAGCCTGATACAAGATTTGGTTTCGAACTTAAAGATATCTCAGATGTTGTTAAAGACTGTGGCTTCTCAGTATTTACAAGTGCATTGGAAAATGGCGGTTCTGTTCGTGGTATCAATGCTAACGGTCAGGGTTCAATGCCAAGAAAGAAGATAGATGCATTAGTTGAATTTGCAAAAGGTTATGGTGCAAAAGGTCTTGCTTATCTTGCAATCAATGAAGATGGAACATATAAGTCATCATTTGCTAAATTTATGACAGAGGAAGAATTAGCAGCCATCGTTGAGAGAATGGAGGGTAAACCTGGAGATTTACTCTTATTTGCAGCAGATAAGAATAAGATAGTTTATGCCGTACTTGGTGCATTAAGATGTGAAATTGCTGATAAATTAGGTTTACTTGATAAAGACACATATAACTTCTTATGGATTACAGAATTCCCATTATTTGAGTATTCTGACGAAGAGGAAAGATATGTTGCAATGCATCATCCATTCACAATGCCAATGGAAGAGGACCTTGATTTAGTAGAAACAGATCCGGGTAAAGCAAGAGCTAAAGCATATGATATTGTACTTAACGGTACAGAGCTTGGTGGAGGTAGTGTGAGAATACATCAGGATGATATTCAGGAAATGATGTTCAGAGCATTAGGCTTCACTACAGAAGAAGCATATGAGAAATTCGGTTTCCTCTTAAATGCATTCAAATATGGTGTTCCACCACACGCAGGACTTGCATTTGGTCTCGACAGACTTATAATGCATATGGCTAAAGAAGATAATATTCGTGACGTAATCGCATTTCCAAAGGTTAAAGATGCATCTTGTCTCTTAACTGATGCACCTAATGTAGTTGACCAGAAGCAGTTAGACGAATTATATATTGCAAGCACATATAAGGAAGATAAAGAAGCTGAATAAGAAATGAAGAAATTTATATTAATATATCTGATAGTGATTAATATAATTGCATTTGCAATGATGGGAATTGACAAGAGGAAAGCTATTAAGAGAAGATGGCGTATTCCGGAGAAATCATTATTTCTTTCAGCTATATTAGGCGGAAGTATCGGAGCAATTGCAGGTATGCAGTTATTCAGACATAAGACAAAGCACACTAAATTCGTTATAGGTATGCCTGCGATATTAATATTACAGATTGTGATAATTGTGGCTATATCTACGACGGGTTGTGGAAAGAGCAGTAATAATAATGGCAGTTCTGTGGATAAAACAGTATATGAAATTAGTGGAGATGGCTCATTTATGCCGACAGGCTTCAGTCTGTCAGGTGAAAGTTTTGAATTACCATGTACACTTGATGATTTTGCGAAGATTAATTATGTGGTAAATGCGGAATTAGGTGTATTTGATATATCAGATTTACAGCCCGAAGAGGACGAGAGAAAGATTCAGCTAATTGAGAATTATGATACTATAAATGTCTATCTTAAGAATGACAGTGATACGGTTAAAAGTATACAGGAATGTCAGGTATATGGACTGACAATTGCAGATAACGTGTCAAGAGATACAAAAACAGATAGCAAGTCAGAAGATGTTGCCTCATCAGAAGATATAAAAACGGCTGATAAGTCAGAAAATGCTGATTTATCAGGAGATATAAAAACAGATGATAAGTCAGAAAATTCCGGCTACAGAGATTTTAAACTTTCTAACGGAATAGGATTAGGCACACCGTTTGAGGCAGTAATAGAGTTCTATAAAGACAGGGAATGTGAAGTCGATAATGGAGAATTTCCAGAGTTGTCTTATACCGAAAATGGAATGACTATTACTTATGACGGACTAGACGGTGTAGTTAAGGGAATTTCAATCATTCCGTCTTAGGTGCCAGCCTAACGATAATAATTTTTCATATAAAAGACCTACGGTAAACCATGCAGGGGCATAATCCAGACGGATTATGCCTTTTATATTGTATTTGGCTTTGCTATAATCCCAAGGACAAATATTATGCTTTTTAAGATTTAATCCACTTACATATTCAACGATAAAGATTAATCCTGTATAGATACAGCCACGAAAGAAGAAATTAAGATTCTTAATTAATTTACTGAGAGGTTTAATTAAAAAAGCCATTCCATAAATTGGAAACATAATAAGTGACGTATTAGAAGATAACTTTTTATCTTTATTTAGAAAGTTAATCAGACCTGTCCATACTACCTCTAAACACCAGCCGGTAATTCCACATTTAATAAAATCACTTTCATTTTCATATACTTTATTTAGAATTTTGGTATTATTCTTCATACTAATCCTCATTTCTGAGCGAATTTTTGCAAAAAGGCGGTGAGAAATTCGCTTATAATATTAAGAACAAAATATTTACTATGGTAAGAGTATGGATTATTTTAGAAAGTTTATACTTATATTTGTATACATTTGCTATCTATAACACTTAAATCAGGCTGTCTTAAGTAATATGTCATTGAAATGTATAAAAAGTATGAGATAATTATATTTAAAATCTAAAAAACCTATAAAATCTAAAGTGGCAACTTGCAATAGATTAAGAAATAAGATATACTATCAACTGTATGTTCAGAAAACGAACAAAGTATAATGTGCTATGAAAATAGAACGGAGAAATTATGAGTAAGAATTACAAATTAATAAATATGGACGGAAAGGCTAAACGTGGAGAGTTTACTACCGTTCATGGTGTGATACAGACACCTGTATTTATGAATGTAGGAACAGCGGCAGCTATTAAAGGTGCTGTATCTACAATGGACTTACAGCAGATAAAGACTCAGGTAGAATTATCTAATACATATCATCTTCATGTGAGACCGGGAGATGATGTGGTTAAGAAGATGGGTGGTCTGCATAAATTTATGGTATGGGATAAGCCTATTCTTACTGATTCAGGCGGTTTTCAGGTATTCTCACTTGCAGGCTTAAGAAAGATTAAAGAAGAGGGTGTGTATTTCAACTCTCATGTAGATGGCCGTAAGATTTTTATGGGACCTGAACAGAGTATGCAGATACAGTCTAATTTAGCTTCCACAATTGCCATGGCATTTGATGAATGTGCACCAAGTACCGCTGATGAGAAATATATAAGAAATTCAGTAGAGAGAACCACAAGATGGCTTAAGCGTTGTAAAGACGAGATGGCAAGACTTAACAGCCTTGATGATACCATTAATAAACATCAGATGTTATTCGGAATAAATCAGGGTGGTGTCTTTGAGAATATCCGAAAGGAACAGGCAGATATTATTTCTGAACTTGATTTGGACGGATATGCAGTAGGTGGTCTCGCAGTAGGCGAAACTCATGAAGAGATGTACAGAATATTAGATGAAGTAGTACCACATCTTCCTACAGATAAGCCAACATATCTTATGGGTGTCGGAACACCTGCTAATATATTAGAGGCAGTTGACAGAGGTATTGATTTCTTTGATTGTGTATACCCAAGCAGAAATGGAAGACATGGACATGTATATACTAACAAGGGTAAGATTAATCTGTTTAATGCTAAATATGAATTAGACTCAAAACCTATCGAAGAGGGCTGTGGCTGCCCTGCATGCAGAACTTACAGCAGAGCATATATAAGACATTTACTTAAAGCTAAGGAAATGCTTGGAATGAGATTATGCGTACTTCACAATCTGTATTTCTATAATACAATGATGGAAGAGATAAGAGATGCTATCGAGAATAACCGATATAAAGAATATAAGAAGCAGAAATTAGAGGGCTTTTTAGAAAATGATAATAACAAATAGAAAGTATTTTAGGAGGAATTATTTATGAACACAGCATTAGCAATGTTAGCGGCAGAGGGAACAGCCTCAGCAGGACAGGGAATCGTTATGATTCTTGGATATGTAATCGTATTTGGTGCATTTATCTATTTCTTAATGATAAGACCACAGAAGAAACAGCAGGCACAGATGAATACATTATTATCATCTTTAGAGATTGGTGACAGTGTATTAACAACAAGTGGTTTCTATGGTGTTGTAATAGATATTAATGATGATGTAGTTATCGTAGAATTCGGTAATAACAAGAACTGTAGAATACCAATGCAGAAAGCTGCAATCGTTGATGTAGAAAAAGCTGCAGATGGTATTGAAAAATAAAAACAAATGTATTATAATCCTAAATGTCTGATAAATGACTTATAGTAGTTGTTATTTATAGCAAACATTTAGAAGATACAGAAAATATAATAGAATTATATTTATGTAAAATTTTTATATTAAAATTTATATGAGATATGAAGTCTTCAGGGCATGGTGAGATTCCATACCGGCGGTAAAGCCCGCGAGCTGATACATTTATGTAGAAGCATGATTCGGTGAGACAATTGTTAATTCCGAAGCCGACAGTAAAGTCTGGATGAGAGAAGAACTTAATATATGCAGGTAATGTGATACTAAGTACCCCTGATGACTAGGTAGTTTATAGCTATTAGTTGTCAGGGGTTTTGTTTTATGCACACACTTTTCCATAAGAAAATGTCATGTAAATTGATGTAAAGTGACGTACGGTCACGTAAAAGTAGTGCAGAAAAAAAGTGGTGCAGAAAATGTAAAATGTAGTGTAGAATATCGCAATCGATATTTACTTAGATATGTATTTAAACGGATAAGGAGGATTGCAATGGACGAGAAATATATGAGAAGAGCGATAGAGCTTGCTAAGTCTGCAATGGGACATACTTCACCTAATCCGATGGTAGGCAGCGTGGTTGTTAAAGATGGAAGAATAATCAGCGAGGCTTGTCATGAAAGATATGGAGAATTTCATGCTGAAAGAAATGCATTGTTAAGATGCAAGGAAGATACTAAAGGCGCTGAATTATATGTTACATTAGAGCCATGCTGCCATTACGGTAAGACACCACCATGCACAGAGATAATTATTGAAAAAGGAATCAGTAAAGTCTATGTGGGCAGTATGGACAGTAATCCATTAGTAGCAGGTCATGGTGTGGAAATACTAAGACAACATGGAATAGAAGTCGAATGTGGTATCTTAGAAGATGAATGTATTAAGATGAATGAAATATTTTTCCATTACATCAGTACAAAGACACCATTTGTAGCAGCTAAATACGCAATGACTTTAGATGGTAAGATTGCAGCATACACAGGTGATTCTAAATGGGTTACATCTGAGAAATCAAGACTCCATGTTCAACAGCTTAGAAAAAAATATTCAGGAATTATGGTTGGAATAAATACGGTTTTAGCCGATAATCCAATGCTTAATTGCAGAATAGAGGAGGGAGTTAATCCTGTAAGGATAATTCTTGATTCTAATTTAAGAATACCTGAAGATTGCAATATTGTTAATACTGCTAATGATATCAAAACAATTATAGCATACTGTAAATGTGAAGAAGCTAAGCTTGGAAGATTAAGTGAAAAAGGCATTACATTTATTAAGACTAAGGGTGCAAGAGTTGATTTGAAAGAATTAATGATTAAACTTGGTGAGATGAAGATAGATAGTGTGCTTATTGAGGGCGGTGCAAGTGTAAATGCTGCCGCATTCGAAAGTGACATTGTAAATAAAGTATATGCATATATTGCACCAAAGATTATTATGGGAGAAAATGCAAAATCTCCGATTGGTGGCAAGGGAATTGCACTTATGAAAGATGCAATTAATCTAGAAGATATAACGGTAACGAATATAGAAAATGATATTCTTATAGAGGGATATGTAAGATAGAATATCTTCGGAAAGGATAGCGTGAAAAATCGAATTGATATGTCGATTTTTCACACAGCTAATTAGTATCACAGGTGATACTAATTAGAGTTTATCGCAGGGCCAAATCTGAAATTTGGCACGCGTTTCCTACGATATAGAATATCTTCGGAAAGGAGAAGAGATGTTTACAGGTCTTGTAGAAGAAATCGGTACTGTTAACCGTATTAATATGGGAAATAATTCAGGCACTATTGAAATAAAGGCAGGAAAAATTCTTAATAATACGAAAATCGGTGACAGTATCGCTGTTAACGGAGTGTGTCTTACAGTAACAAAGTTAAAAGGAGACACATTTGAAGCAGATGTTATGGCTGAAACCTTCAGGAGAAGTTCGCTTGGTAAACTTAAGGCGAAATCACACGTTAATCTTGAAAGAGCCATGGCTGCAGATGGAAGATTCGGAGGACATATTGTATCAGGACATATTGATGGAACAGGAACAGTATCAGAGATAAAGCCTGAAGAAAATGCAATATGGTATACCATATCGGCAGATAAGAAGATTTTAAGATATATAGTTGAAAAAGGTTCAATTGCCATTGACGGAATCAGCCTTACTGTGGCATATGTTGATGATAAATGTTTCAAAGTATCCATAATTCCACATACGAAAAGTGAAACAATTCTTCAATATAAATCAGTTGGAGATATAGTTAATCTCGAATGTGATATCATTGGTAAATATGTTGAAAGACTTATGACATTTAAAGAAGATAGTGAAAACGGCAATCAAGGCAGCAGTAAAGGAAGTAATGTAACATTAGAACTGCTTACAAGATGTGGCTTTTAGGCATATTAATTTATAGAAAGGAATAACCACTGTTAGTATAGATATAAAGTACTAATCAGATTATTAAGGTGAAAATAATGAAAGAAATAGGAACAATACCTCAGGCGTTAGAAGATTTAAAGAATGGTAAAGTTATATTAGTTATCGATGATCCTGACAGAGAAAATGAGGGAGATTTGATATGTGCAGCAGAATTTGCAACACAGGAAAATGTTAATTTTATGGCATCAGATGCAAAAGGACTTATCTGTATGCCAATGAGCAAAGAATGGTGTCAGAAGCTTGATTTACAGCAGATGGTAAGTGTAAATACTGATAATCACTCTACTGCATTTACGGTTTCAATAGATCACGTAGATACAACAACAGGTATTTCAGCATATGAGCGTTCATATACAGCTATAAAAACAGTAGAAGACGGTGCTAAGCCTGAAGATTTCAGACGTCCCGGACATATGTTTCCACTTGAAGCAAGAGAGGGTGGCGTATTAAAAAGAGCAGGACATACAGAGGCTACTGTAGACCTTGTAACATTAGCAGGACTTAAACCGGTTGGTTTATGCTGTGAAATAATGCGTGAAGACGGAACAATGATGAGAACAACAGAATTGTTACAGTTTGCTGATAAACACAATCTAACAGTTATTACAATTGCAGATTTGATTAAATACAGATTAGAAATGGGTGGACTTGTTAAGAAAGAGGCAAAAGCAAAACTTCCAACTAAATACGGTGAATTCGTTATACATGGATATGAAGAAGTATTGACAGGACATCATCACGTTGCACTTACAATGGGTGATGTATCAGACGGAGAGCCTGTATTATGCCGCGTTCATTCAGAGTGTCTTACAGGTGATGTATTCGGTTCAGCAAGATGTGATTGTGGCGAACAGTTAGAAGAAGCTATGAAAATGATTGCTAAAGAGGGAAGAGGAATTTTAGTTTATTTAAGACAGGAGGGAAGAGGAATCGGTCTTATTAATAAATTAAAAGCCTATGAACTTCAGGAACAGGGGTATGATACTGTTGAAGCAAATGTTAAATTAGGATTTGCACCTGATTTGAGAGATTATGGAATCGGAGCAGAAATTCTATATGATTTAGGTGCAAAACACCTTAGATTACTTACCAATAACCCAACTAAGATATCAGGTTTGTCAGGATATGGAATTACAATTGATGAACGTGTTCCAATTGAAATTAAAGCCGGTAAATATGATTTATTCTACCTGAAAACAAAACAGGAGAAAATGCATCATATGACAAACTATAAATAAAATTATATTAGATTAGAAAGAAGGAAGAAGATTATGAAGATTTTAGAAGGAAATGTAGTAGGCACAGGAGCAAGAATAGGAATGGTTGCAGCAAGATTTAATGAATTTATCGTATCAAAGCTTGTATCAGGTGCAGAAGATGCACTTGTTCGTCATGGTGTAGATGGAGATAATATTACACTTGCATGGGTTCCGGGAGCATATGAGATTCCTGTTATAGCTAAGAAAATGGCAGAAAGCGGAAGATATGATGCTGTTATCTGTTTAGGAGCAGTTATCAAAGGTTCTACAAGCCATTATGATTTAGTATGTAACGAAGTCAGCAAAGGAATTGCCTCAGTCAGCTTAGAAACAGGTGTACCTGTATTATTCGGTGTTATTACAACAGATAATATCGAGCAGGCAATTGAGAGAGCAGGAACAAAGGCAGGTAACAAGGGTTATGATGTTGCTTGTTCTGCAATTGAAATGATTAACCTTATTAAAGGTGGATTAAAATAGGAGATACAAAATGGCGTGGCAGAGGTGTCACGCCATTTTTAATGAATTAATTTATATTGTAGAATTACCAGGTTAATGAGAACTCAACTAATTCAGGAGTTTCAGGCTTACCGATTAAAGGTTCTTTTCTATCAAGAGAATTGAGTACATTAATTTCATCTTCAGTTAATGTAAAGTCAAATATTTCAAAGTTATCAAGGATATGTTCGGGTTTTGTACTTCTTGGAATAACAATAATTCCTTTTTGTGTTAGAAAACGAAGTAGAATCTGTGCAGGCTTTTTATTGTATTTTTGTGAAAGTGATATTACAAATGGTTCTGTAAACATTTCATTTCTATTACCCTGACCAAGTGGTGCATATGCCATATGTGCTACATTTTTCTTATCTAACCATTCTCTCTCATTAGTGCGCTGACAATATAGATTAGTTTCAATCTGGTTTACTACAGGTACAACTTTATTGTAAGCAATCAGGTCAAGAAGCTGGTCGGATTCAAAGTTAGATACACCGATAGATTTAATTTTACCATTCTGACAGAGTTTTTCTAAAACCCTCCAGGCAGCATAATAATTTGCGAAAGGCCAATGAAGTAACATAAGGTCAATATAGTCTGTCTGAAGATTTTCAAGAGATTTCATAACTGAAGCCTCAGCATTTTCATAAGATTTAAAATTTACTTTCGAAACGAGAAAAAGTTCATCTCTCGATATACCGGATTGTCGTATACCTATACCTACCTCTCGTTCATTTCCGTAGGCTTCGGCAGTATCAATCATACGATAGCCTGATTTAATGGCATAACTTACAGAATCGATGCAAGCTTGTCCGTTAAGCATAAATGTTCCAAAGCCCATTACAGGCATTTTGATTCCATTGTTCAAAGTTAAATATTCCATAGAAATCCTCCTTACAAATGTATTGAATAAATTATAATTTAGTGATATGTTAATTCTAACAGGTTCGAGTAACACGAAGTCAACATTTTGTGCAGCTGAAATTGTAAAAATTTTTATAATAATATTTATTAAATATATATTTAATTTAAAACTGTGAAGTTCTGCAACAGTCTGCAACAGATATAAGTCTTAGCAGCTTATTTGTGTAACTTTACATTACGGAGGTTTATATGTTTTACACTATCAGACAGATGGCAGATATGTTTCAGGTAACGGAGCATACAATAAGGTATTATACAGACATTGGTCTGCTGCCTTGCAGAAGAGATAAGGGTAACAGAAGAATTTTTGATGATGAGTCTGTAAACTGGCTGCAGGGAATAATTTGTTTAAAGGGGTGCGGTGCATCTATTGAAGAAATAGGTAAATATTGTGAACTGTGCAGACAGCCTGAATCAAAAGAAAATATGGAGGCGCGCTATGAGATTATACTAAAACAGCGTGATGAAGCCTATAAGCGTATAGAAGAGGCGAAGGCAACAGCAGAGTATATGGATAAAAAAGTACAACATTATAAAGATATATTAGCAGGAATTATTCCTGATGATACTAATCCAGGCAAATGGACAAAAGATACAAGACCACAAAGTCATTGCAGGGTATCAGAATAAAGAAATCAGTAAGAAGAGGTGTTAAAATTGGAGAAACAAAATACTCTAAATAACAGAATGGATATGATAAATGGTCCACTCTGGAATAAAATCATACAATATGCACTTCCGGTAGCGGCAACAGGAATATTAGAACAGCTTTTTAATGCTTCTGATATTGCTATTGTCGGTAATTTTACCGGAAAGGCTAAAACAGTTTCTGTCGCAGCAGTTGGAGCAAACAGCCCTATCGTGGGGCTTCTTTTGAACTTTTTCATAGGAATTGCTCTTGGTGCAAATGTGGTTATAGCTAATGCAATCGGTAAAAAAGATGAGGATTCTATACATAAAGCTGTGCATACATCTGTAATTATGTCAGTAATAGGTGGAATTATCGTAACCATTTTAGGAGAACTGTTCATTGGAAATCTGTTAAAGGTGTTAAATGTTCCTGACGAAGTATTTCCATATGCACTTTTATATATAAGAATATATTTGTTGGGAATGCCTGTAATTCTGCTATATAACTTTGAGGCAGCAATTTTCCGAAGTATAGGTGAGACAAAAACTCCTCTGAAAGCATTGGCAGTATCAGGCGTGTTAAATGTAATGCTTAACCTGTTCTTCGTTATTGTATTAAAAATGACCGTAAATGGTGTGGCAATAGCAACGGTTCTTTCTAATGTTGTAAGTTCAGCATTGTTATTTGTAAAACTTATCAGGATAGACAGTGTAATTAAGATAAGAAAGCAGGAGTTACATTTCGATAAAGAGATATTCAAGAGAATAATCAGAATAGGCTTGCCGGCAGGTATACAGAGTGCTGTATTTGCAGTTGCAAATATTGTTATCCAGTCAGCAATAAACAGCCTTGGAACGATTGTTATAGCAGCATCAAGTGCAGCGTTTAATATTGAAATATTTGCTTATGATGTATTTAATTCATTCAGTCAGGCTTGTACGACATTTACAGGACAGAATTTCGGTGCAGGTAAGCTGAAAAGGTGTCGAAAAGTATTAATCTTATGTATAATTGAAGATGCAATTGCGACAGCGATGGCAGTTTTTCTTGTACTTATTTCCGGAAGATTTCTGTTATCAATATTTAACAGCGATCCAAAGGTAATAGATATTGGTTATACAAGACTTCTGATGATATTTAGTGCTTATATATTCAGTATGTTGTATGAGAATCTGTCAGGATACTTGCGTGGCTTTGGAATATCGCTTGTACCTGCGATTCTTACGGTTATCGGTGTATGTGGTGTGAGAATTCTGTGGATTAGTACAGTTTTTCCAAAACACAGAACATTTAAGGCGATAATGACAGTATATCCGATAAGCTTATCTGTGACAGCTATATTGATAGGCATTGCGGTTATAATATATCGTCCGGCACATAGATTCAAGATAAGGGAGAGTAGTAACTAAAATACTAAAAAAGTTAAGCTGGTCCTCTAACTTCATTGCCCTTTCAAGGAGAACAGTAACTAAATAC
>OMVQ01000064.1 GCA_900314555.1 uncultured Eubacteriales bacterium
GGTGTTACAGAAAGTATAGAAGTTAAAAATGCAGATGTAACAGATGACCTTAAGGTTGTAAATACAGAACTTGTATATGGTGATGACCAGATATTGGTATTTAAGGATTATTATGGCTTATTTGTTTATTCGGTGAAAGAAAATAAGGTAGTTAATTCATTAGATGTAAAATATATTAATTGTGATATGAATCAGGGTGATAATGCTTGTAGTTTTAGAACATATAATAATGGTCAGATAATTGAATTATATACACCGGAAGAATCATACAGTTTTTATTGGAAAGAGAATAAATTATTGAAAGATTATAATACTTCTAGTGAAAAAGAAGATAGTAATGCTAATATTTCATATGGCGGATTAAAGCTTGATGATGAAACATATGATTGTGTAACTATTGGTGATAACAAATTATGTGTAAAGAATGTTGATAATCAATATGATGTTAAGGACTTATATTGTATTACCATGAATAAAGAGGGCGAGATAGTATCGAAAAGCAAAATATTTGAATAGTATTAAGTAAAATATTACTAACGGATAAATAGTTAAAGTAGATACGAAAGAAAATAAAAAATGAATTAGATATTTTGAATATAATATATAATTGTGATCATCATTATATATAATAGTCATGAAGAATGTATTATAGTGGAAATAAAATGTATTTCTATAAATAAATTGATAATATTGTATGGAGATTTTTTTGCAAAATATAAAATTCTATTAGAAGAAAGGAAAAAGCAGATACATTATAAGAAATTAATTTAGTAAGTATTTGTAATACTATAAAATTTGAATTTAAAGAGGTCAAAAAAATAATTATTGAAAAGACCTCTTTCCAAACAATACTATCTGAAATATAGATATATTGTAAGATTTACAAAAAGTAAAGTGGATTTTGGGTATGTTGTATAATGGCAGTAACTTAAATATAGAAAATTATAACAAAAGCTTAGAAAGGAGCAATATATGAAGAAGAAAAAAATTATTTATTTTATAATTGCACTCATCCTTGTATGTGGTTGCGGAGCAGGTGCCGCATATAAGATATATGGTAACGGACCTAAGGATATAACAGAAATGTTTTTTGATCCGGATAGTAGAGAATATATTAAAAATATGACAATATATAATGATGAGAAAATAGAATTAGACGATTATACAGTCACATTAGAAAGTAGTGTATATGATTCAGAAGTTGGAATAGGGTATCTTGTGTTTGCTATCCAACAGAACGATGGTAAAACAGATAATCTTAATAAATTCTTTGAAAAATATTCACTTATAGATTATGCAGGTGGTAGTGGTCGTGAAGAATGTGTTATTGATGGAAATAAAATGTATTTCTATAAAGGACTTAGTAATACTGTGTGGGCACCTTCTGCAAAAGATAAAATTCTATTAGAAGAAAGAAATAAAGCAGGTTCATTATATGAATTTAATTTAGTAAGTATTTCAAATACTAAAAAATTTGAATTTGATAAAGAAATTGTAATTTTATCACCTATGGGTATAAGAATTAATAGAGATGAATTTGTAAAACCAGAGACTGTTATACTCAAATATAATGATGGAACTGAAGATAAAGTAATTGTGAAAGAAGGAACAAGTCTTCTGGGTGGAGAAGATGGCGGTGGCATAGGTGGTGAAACCGGAAACTATGCGTATATTGCCCTTTTTAAAAATATAATGGATATTAAAAATGTTGAATCAGTTATAATTGATGGAAATGAATACAAAACTGTAACAGAATAAGATTTGTAAATCGTCATATATTAAGGAGAGAGGTCATAAAAATAATATTAATTATTTGAAAGACCTCTTTCTAATCAATAATATTAAAAAATAAGATATATTATTGTTGTGATATATCAGTAAAAAGTAAAGTGGATTTTGGGTATGATGTATGATAGCATTAGCTTAAATATAGAAAATCATAAATATAATAAAACAAAAGCAAACAGAAAAAGAAAAATGAATAACAGAATGGAGAATGCCAATGAAATTAAGAAAGGTTTTGATAGTTCAATTAGTATTAATATTATTAATTGGACTGACAGCTTGCGAAAATAGTGGCAGAAAATCAAAAGAAACACAAGATGATTCACAATATGAAACTATTATTAATAAATTATTTAGTGATGAAGATAAAGAAACAAAAGACTATCTTAATTTGCTGGTAATTAAAAATGCAGGTGAAACAAGTACAGATGATTTAACATTATCAGTTGATGAGCTTATATATGATACTGCGACCGGAATGGGAGCTTATCAATTGACTATTAAGAGTAAAAACACTAATTTGTCATCTATGCAAAGTAATTTACCTGACTTTTATGCATATATATGTGAAGATTTTAAACTAGAACTTTGTGATGGAATGATACCATCAGGAGCAGTACATGGAATCCAGCATTATGAAAAAAATTGTTTAAAAATTATGAATATGAAGTAATAAGTGACAATGAAATTTGTATATGGGGACCATACGAAGATGGAGATACTTTTGATATAAATGTTGAATATTTTTCAAAAAATACAGAATGTTTACATATTGAGCTTCCAAAGGAAAATAATCATATAGAAATAAAAGTCGATGATGAGAATATAGAAGGTTTTTATATTTCACCATTAGGTTTTCAAGTGGATAACAAATATGTTAATAAACAGAGACTAGGTAAAATGGAGAATATTCAAATAAATTACAAAGATGGAAGTAGTATAGATCTGTATAGTGTTACAGAAGGTATAGGTGGTTATACATTTGTAGGTCATGAACAAACTATACAAGATAGATATTTAGCATCAAAAAGATTTTTTGTTTTAGATAACATAAAAAGTGTAACAGTAGATGGAAAAGAATATATTCCGGAATAGTGGAAATATGTTAATGGATAATAAATATAACATATCAAGTAAATGTTTTAAAACACATCTAAAATATATTATATACAGTAATTTGTAAGATTTTTGTAAGTTTTATAAAAATCAGTATTAGTATAGCTGGGTATAATGTATAATGACATTACATTTATATATAAAGTAAATTCAAACAAATGAACTCTCGGAATCTTGAGTAGTTCATGCCAGCTAAACTCTGGCAAGTACTTTGAAAAGTAAATATTATCCGTGGAACGAAA
>OMVQ01000021.1 GCA_900314555.1 uncultured Eubacteriales bacterium
AAAGAACCTGCTATCATCTTCAAAAGAATTGAAGAAAGTGGTGGGAGACAGTGTTGGAAGTAAATGGGGTAAGAAAGCAAAGAAAGAGCCACTGCTGGAATATAATTTGCAGTTCTTTGCGGATAAGAGTGGCAGTAAAGCTGATTTGATGCCTCCTTCTGAATGTAATATTTCATCCAAGCAGTTTGGAAAGAAGTGGGGAAAACATAAGACAGATTATTCAAACTTAGGTATGGATGAATATAAAGATTTAATAAATGACGTATTTCAGAGTCCGGAAAAAATAATTCGTGATGTAGAGAACAATGAATTTTTATATTTAAAAGGAAATGATTTATTAAGGTTAACTGAGACCGGTGAATTTGTAAGCTTATATCCAGGAGCGAAAACAGGAAGAGTAATTTCTTCTATTGAAAATGGAGGATTGATATGGCAGAAGTAGTGGAAATAAATTTAGTATGTAAGGAGGTATTAAGATGTGATATATTGTTAGAATTTATTAATAAAAATATTGATAATTGTTATGGAGTTGAAACTATCAAAGCTATGGATAATTGGGTAGATGATACATCTATTGAGATAGATTCAAAAGAAATCTTAGATTGTTTGTTTAACAATAAGATAATTTGTATAACAGAGAAAACTAATAGTGGTTTTGTAGGGATAGATATTGAAAGAATTGAAAGTGTGATTAACTATACAGTCTGGTTTAACCAAGAAAAATATGATATATCAAGCGAATATTATAATTTAATTAATAATTTTTTATTATTTATAAAACAAGAAATAAAAAATAAATTTGTGTTGTGTGCGATTGGCAAGGAAGTTGTTTTTGATTTTCAAAATGATTATACAAGACTTTTTAAAACATCTCATAATATTGATATTTGGATTAATATGGATATAGAACTTACAGATACGATTTTACAAAAATATGAGAAATTTACTGTAGATAATTATACAGTATTGAAAAAAAGAAATATTGATATCATTTTGTGAGTAAAAGAATCAGAAATTAATATAATAAATGGAAAAAGTTAATTTGAATAAAGATTTAAAAGCAGTAAATAATATTGTTTTGGCTATATTATACAAATTATGGAATGTGCAATTGATACATAAAAGTTCTAAGTGGAGATACGAAGATAACACCATTCTTATATAATGGTCAGCTAGGCGTAATGGCAGATGATAATAATCTTTACTATGTGAGAGCGAGATATTATAATGTGAATTATGATAAAATAACGCATACTATTGAAATGCCAAAAGAGGGCAAGAATATATATTTTTATGAAATGAATTATATAAATGACAAATGAACAGTAATTTTTTTCGACTCATAGTGATTATGATATACCATATTATTAACGGAAAGGAGTTATTATGAATAATAATAGCTTGGTTACAATAAAGGATAATATTTGTTTAAATCGAATAAAACAAGAATTACAAAAAATCAATGGAGTAACCTTTGTAAATGCAATGAAGAGCAATGAAGTTGAGAATTATTGTGAAATGTTAAATGAAATAAATAAAATTAATTTTCCTGTCATGTTTACGGAAAAGTTTGGAAATATGTATACAAGTTACATAAAATGTGGATACACCAATTTAGGTCGTAATATAAAAGAATTAAGATGGTTAATTCCATATTATAGTGGAGAAAAATGGTGGATTGAACTTGAAATTCAAAATGGTTTTTTGGGTAGTTTTTTTGATTCATATTTTCAACAAGCTAAGGTATTTAATTTCACTTTTTTTGATATTATAGAAAAATTTGTAATGGATATTGAACCTGGTGAAAATGATTATGAATATCGAGTTATCAGGTATAAATAATAAATCTAATAAACGTATTTCTACTTATAATGATGGCTTATACCTGTGTGCTTACTGTGATGTCAATCCGATAATATATGCAGATCCCAGTGAACTGTCCAAAGGCAACTGAAAGGAGAACAGATATGTTAGTAGAACATTTTATGGGGCAAAATAAATGTGATAGTCTTGAAGAATTGAGGAAAGTTTTAAGTGAGAGGACAGAAAAAGGTGTGAATGAGTTTATTATATCAATGAATGAACAATTTCCGTATATGATAATAGCTGTGAGGGAAAAATATGCATGTTTAAGCTATTTTCGAGAAGAAGATGACCCAGGGTATTCTTCGATTAATACTAATCCTATTTTGGATGCAGATGGTATTAGTATATTTTACACAAATACTGACAGTGAAGAAATAGAAGCTGCAAATTATTCAATTGTAAAAATTGAAGATGCAGTGTCTGCAGTAGAGGAATTTTTTGAAACACTCCAATTACCAAAATGTATTGAATGGGAAGAATTATAGAAAGGAATAAAAATTATGAATGATGTGGAAAAA
>OMVQ01000078.1 GCA_900314555.1 uncultured Eubacteriales bacterium
GCTTCATCTAGGAATTTATGCATTGACACAAATTCTTCCTTGTGTTGTATCAAGATTGTGAACTTGTTTCGCAATTACCTAAAATATCTTATACTTTTATTATAACCGGATTCTCATAACTTTCTGTTGCTTATCCAACATTTCTTTAGTTTTCACCGCTAATATCATTATATACCTCAACAATCTTTTCTTTTTTATCCAGAAATACATCTGTTATAACCGGATCAAAATCCGTTCCTTTTCCATTTTCAATAATCTTAAAACATTCCTCAAGTGGCAATGCATCTCTATAGCATCTCTTTGCAGATACTGCATCAAATACATCTGCAATAGCCATAATTCGAGCACATAATGGAATATCTTTTTCTGAAAGCCCATCAGGATATCCCTTTCCGTTCCATTTTTCATGATGATGCATAGCCACTTCATATGCCATTTCTTCATATTCATCATCCGCGATGTGTCCAAATGTCTCCTTGATAATCTTACCACCACGTTTAGCATGTGTTTTCATAATTTCATATTCTTCAGCAGTAAGTTTGCCGGGCTTTTGCAAAATCGCATCCGGAATGGCAATTTTTCCAACATCATGCATTGGTGCAGCCATAACAAGATTATTTATATAATCTTTTGTCAGTTCTTCCTTGTATAAGCCTCTATCCTTTAATTCTTGTGCTAATAATCTTACATATTCTGTTGTTCTTTTTATATGTCCTCCGGTATTATCATCACGATTTTCAACAAGTGTTGCGAATCCTGTTACCATCTCTTTATTGTATTTCTTTAATTTTATAAATAATGGATTTTCCTTATTCAAATAAACACCTATTATAACCAATGTTGGTACTAGACATGTAATTAATGCTTCCGGGTTAAACATCTGAAATATTGTTACTGCAACCGAAGTTATAAGACAAGTTGATATTATAATTCTCGTATGACGTTCAATATTCTTCCATCTATATACAAATATTCCAATTGTAGCAAAAATATATACCATAACCATTGCATAGCAAGTATATGCTGATATTCCCATTGAGTAATTTGTAATACTTCCTTTTCTATATGATAATTGCGGAATAAATATTATAATAATCAAAATATTTACAATTAACGGAGTCATTATACCTAAACGTACTTTTTTATTCTTAGGCAAACCTTTAGTAATATCAAGCATATATAAAAACATTATAAAAACAAATATATCTATATTAGATAAAAAGCACAAATGTAAAATTCTATTTAAAATATCCGGTACAACTGATAAATAATTTACCGTACATGCTGTAGTTCCATCAAAAAATATCATTATAATTCCGGTAATTACAAGTGCCTCAAACATTTTATCTTTCTGCTTATATCTATACATATATTTTTCACGTATATATATGAACATAACGTATAAAATAATCAGCATGCATCCTATTTGTAATTTACAATTCTGCATTTTTTATCTCCATTTCTCATCTTTCATACTTTATCTTCTGATTTATATTCAATATTCACATCTGTATTTTTCTTTCAAAATGCCCACTTAACTACAGGATTAGCCTATAGTATATGCTATTAAATGTCAAGTTAAAAAGTATAAATATTAATTATTCAAATTTCGCACATACATAATAGAATTAAATCATCTGAATTAAATGAATATAATCTACAACATGTATGTGCGAAGTTTGAGTTAATTAATATAAATACATAAAAGATGAGTATATTTTGATATTCTATGCCACCTTAATATCCCCATTTTCTCATAAATTCGTCCATTAATGCCTCATTCTCGGCTGAACGCTGCTGCACATCTGATAATACTGCATCGCTCTGTCTATTTGCTCTTGCGACAAATTCCTCGTCGAATTCAAGGCTGGCTGCACACTGTGCTAATGCTTTTGCATAGGCTTCATCGCAGTTTTCAGGAAGTAAAATTCCTGTTGTATTATAAGCTGACATATAATAAGTATCTATTCCCTCCATAAAAGTATCCATATATCCCGGATCTAATATGGCTGTTGAAAGTGTAATTACTGCTTTTTTGCCTGTAGCTGTACTGCATGATGCAACCGCTATGCTCTCTGGAAGTCCTAGCGAAGCTAATGTCCCCTGATACGCATCACAACTCTTTATGGAAAGATTATTAAGACTTATAAATGTAGGATTCTGACCTATATATTGCTGAAATTCAATACATTCGTCCCAGCAATCTAATAATCCTTTTGCAGTTTTCTCAAGACATACTGGTGCATGGGCCAATGTCTCATCTCCTGTACCTGTTATCGGCGCCCACTTCTGCCATGATGCTTTTGCCTCATATGATTTGAGGAAAGGCTCTAATTTACCATATTGGAACACCATCATACTCTCGTCCTGTGGATTGTAAATGTTGTACCAGAAATATACTCCATCTCCACCTGTCATTATATTCCAGCCCTTTGGTACTAATATTGAAAATCCATCTCCTGTATAAGTCTCAAGTTGTAATGTGCTTTTATTATTCTTACTGCTGCCCTTTTTATTACTCTTCTTATCATTTGATTTGTCATTCTGACCGCTATCATCACTATCTTTATCATTACCGCCATTATTATCATCGCTGTCATCATTATTATCATAACTGCCATTTGAATTATTATCCGTATCGTTATTTTTACCCTGATTAAATATATTATTTATCTTATTATCGTCTCCTAATCCTCCGACATCACTCTTCTTATCACCGCATGATGTAAGTAATGTTAATGTCATTGCCATTGTAAGTATTAATGCTAACTTCTTTCCTGTTTTTCTCATATTGACCTCCATTCTTCTTAATCAGCTCTAAACGACCATAGAATATCACTATATAATATTTTAAGTTTCTCTGCTTCATCAGTTATTCCGGAATAATAGATTCTATATATGACTCCATTAGAACCATCTACACAACTTAATGAAAGAACTCTGTCTTTACCCTCATAATTATATGAGATATCAACTGTTTCGAAATCATACCTGCCGCTGTCAGCTTTGGATATCTCGCTTATGGTGTACTTGATATCGGAATTGTCCTCTTTCAGAAGCTTTACGAACTGTTGCATATAATCACCTGCTGAATTAACACCCTCGGTACCGGTGTTAGTTATTTCCACCATAATAAATGAATCCTCTGACAATTCTAAGCCTACAATTCCACCCATATCCTCAGCCTTATTATCTGTGATTCCTGTTCTATATAAGAACGATATCTTATTAGTTGTATCTGAATATTTCTGATATGCCGGCATATCCTGTGGCTCACTGTCTATACTGAAGCTGCTTATGCACTGCTCGGCTGCCTTTGTATATTTATCTTCATTAGAAACTACATAATATAAAATATAACAACCTGCATTTGAACTATTATTTGTGCTAATATTAGAGCCATTACTTGTGCTAGTATTTGAACTATTATTTGAGCTGGTATTTGAGCCAGTATTAGAACTATTGTTTGAACCATTTATCAGATACATCTTGCCACTTCCCTTAAAGCCACCAGTTTCAATCTGTATAGGAAATTCATAAGCCTGATAATTGCCAAGTTGTTCTTCTGAACCATTATTTATCGTGACTTTGTCTACGCCTAATTGACTTTGCAGCAGTCCATCTACTTCTACTATCCTGTTTACAAAATCATCTGCATCATATATGGCAGCCCCCGTAGCATCGCTGTTCTGATATGAAGCAAACAGAATAATATTGTCACTCTGTCCGTATAGACCTATCGGTATCTCTTGCATTTGCAAGTCCTCAGGTACAGACATCGATATGCCTATTTTATCATTAGAAACTGAACTGAAATCTTTATATTCTATGGTATCTGATGTATTATTGCTATCATTATTACCACTATTATTTCGGTTAGAATATGCTTTGCTGTCGAAACAGAAGCTCTTTATGATACCGGCTAAGACTTCGTCCTCACTTCCTGTATGATTACTCTTAATCGTGTATTGAACACTGCAATCCTTATATATCTCTATATATCTGTCGATTACATATGTTGAACCCTCACTTTTTATCTCGGCTCTTAACATATAAAGTGTCTTATCTCCTATATGTACCTGTGAAATCTTCTTAAATGAAGCTTTTTTATATGACTTTTTCACTATTTTCTTATAATCTTTAAAATATTTCTCAGGCTTTATCTTACCCTTAGTATAATAAATCATAATATATGGTGGTTCGCCCTCTTCAACTGTGTACAGGTAAATGTTTGGATTATCCTCAACTAACTTAGCATCTGCCTTGTATACAAATGAATAATTATCATCAGAATTCCTATATACTTTAGTATCATCAGAAATATTTACATCTTCATTACCTGTGTTCTTGCTGTTAATCACAAAATCTCTTTCATTAAATGTCACTAAGCAAAATATCGTAACACCTGTAGCTATTGCCGCAATTATGAAGATTATTATTAATATCCATATTAGTTTTCTATGTTTTTTCAAATGCCTTCACCTCCTAACTTACATCATCTAAACTTGTTGTTTTGCCATTTTCTATTTCGACGGCAACCAGATAATCTGTTCCCGAAGCCCAGCCCGACCTCTGATATCCATAACTCTGTACGCCCTCCTCTGTCACATGTCCATATATAAATGCATATTGTCCGGCAGGAATTAATACGGAAATTCTTCCATTTACATCAGGACATACTGAACTTTCATATGTAAGACTTCCATCACTTGCAACTGAATATACTCCTACGAAATCACAACCCTGTGCAAGTTCATCTGATACTTTTATTTCAAGTCTGCCACAACCTGATTTCTTCGTATCATATGCATTACTGTCTCTGTCACCTAACAGGCCTGCTACCTCAAATAACTCAGTAATTTTATCAGAATATTTTTCTAAACCATTTATCTTGGCACTAAATAATAAACACGCATAGACATCATCATAATCTGAAAGCGGCGTGATTAATTCTATCGATGTGTACCATAATTTACTCTCATCTGAAAGACTCATTCCATCTTTATATAACTGGTATGCAATATGAGATAGTAATGAATTGTTCTGATGTACACTACCGTTATCGTTATATTGATGTGGTGTAATTACATTTGCACCATAATACTCATCACCCACATATGCAGGCTGTTTATACAGATTAGGATTACTCATGGAACGTAGTGTTTCTCCACTGTTCTCGGCTAATTTCCAAGAACCGTCAGTTGTTGCATTTGCACGCATTTCCATTATATTTCCCATAATATCACTGTACGCTTCGTTAATTGCACCCGTCTCATTTGCATATTTAGTTCCCTGCATAGAACTTCTGGTTACGCCATGGGTATACTCATGACCTACTACGTCAAGGGCCTCTCCATATCTGTTTGCCTGACTGCTTCCGAAACATGCCCAGCCATTATTCACACCATAAAAGCACGCATTATTTTCAGCCTCGCCTTTCTCATTACACATATTTACAGTGATAAGTATAGGAGTTTCAAAGCCATCTATCGACTTAATATTCATATCCGCATAATAATCATAAGCACGAATGTAGTTATAGTATGTTATCAGGTAATTATCGTCCCAACCACTGTTATCATCTGATGTTATGAAATCTAATCTGCCATTGTCATAATTAAATGCCGCATAATCTGATACCATAATCTTTCTGTCTATATCAGCCAGATAATATTTACCATCCTGCGAGTTATATGCTGTAGGTACTGTGATTTCTAAAGAACTTCCATCATATAACTTAACCGTTCCTGTATAGGTCGCAGCCTGAAGATTCTTAAAATAATCCTCTGTCTTGTATGCATCATCTATTGCCGAGCCTATCGAAGAAGTTGGAACTGATGTCAGATATTCGCCTGCATATGTTACAAAATGTTCAATATATGGCATATCAAATGAAACTGATTGTTCAGGATTAGATGTATATACAACCATACATTCAACTGTTCTGGCATTAAATGTAACTGCTGACTTCTGCGTATAGTCTGTATAATATTTAAAATCTGTATCAGGATATTGCTTCTTAACTATACTTTCTGCCTGCGCCTCACTTATAAATGTCTTTTCTTCTGCAATACCTACATCCGGTGTAAATGAACACGACAATCCTGCCGCATATCCCTCCGGATCAACGATAACCTTTAAGGTTGCATATTGTAATGTAAGTCCACCGTATTTCTGCTGAAATGTATAATATGTATATCCTTTACTATCCTGTTCACCAAATACACAGAAGAATTCAGAACCCGCTGACAATCCGATTAATGAAGCCACTCCATTTAATGATTCAACTGCATCTTCGTAATCATTTATTTTCTCGTCATAATATTTGCCAACTAATGTTGTAACATAATTCTCATCACCATATACAAATACCGCCTTATCATCATTCATTTTCTGAATATCTTTCTCAGTAAGCTGTACTGTATCATTATATTGCTTATCTGCTGCCTGCTTAGTCTCCTCTGTACTCAATGTATGTTCGGGATATTCTTTATCTCCACAGTCTGCTAACAATATAAGCATTGCAGCCATTACTACAGATATAAGTCTCTTCTTCATCAATTAACACCTCCATTGCCATTAATTACTGACATTATTACTTTGATTTTCATAATTATCTGCTTCATCAAGAGACCAGTCATAGAAAAATGAATCATAACTATATCTGTCTCCCATAATTTCTTTAATAGGAAGTATCTTATAATCTTTCGTGATTACACCCGTAGAACATATATTTCTCACATCATCATAATAATTACTTAGAAGCTCTATCTTCCGTAATTTCATATGATGCATACTTCCATAACAAGGAAGATACTGTGCATACGAACCATCCTGGTTCTTATATGTATCTTTATCAGGTGTTAATACAGGTCTCTTAGCATATATAATTTCATAAAATGCGCAATTCGTCATAACAATATTGCTGTTAAATAATCTTATCGGTGTCTCATTTCCCATAACTGACGTATCTATGTCATATCCGATAAATTCTCTCCATTCACCATCAAAATATATTCTTCCTGCACTATTTTCATCAAAAAAATTCTGCTTTGACTCTACTATACCAATCTTGCCATTCATAAATACAATGTTCGGATAACTATCTTGATAGTATTTATCCAGATTCATATAGGCTTCTGTACAATCTTCAAGTGTCTTGCCATCTGACTGATACCTATATACTTTTGTAAACATAGGATATTGGGCTGTATCTATCTGCTTTGCCGTAAATGGACCTGCTGCTGAGGTCGAGGTTAATTTATAATTATGATGATTCCTATACTCCACTTCTAAGCCCTGACCGTCATATTCTAATTTGCAACTTATAATTTCACCATCTTCCGGAAGTGTTCCTACTAATCTGCAATTTTGCCCATTTGACAGCTTTGCCTCTAAATTCACTTCATAAATCTTGCCACCTGAAATCATATTGTAATTAGAATTTGTATATTTATAGAATGCTGAACTTCCAAAAACAGAATCGGTATCAACGATTCCCTCTCCCCCTGTAAATGTAGGATAATCCGACTTATCAAAATCAATTCCACGCTGTTTTAATAATTCCTGCTCAATATTAACAGGCTCGGTATCTGTTTTAGAATCCATATTATCTGTGTCATTATTATTCGTTCCTTTGTTCCCTGTATCGTTATCACTATTATCTGTGTCGTTGCCATTCGAATCTGTATTATCTATATCTGTATCTGATGATTTATTATCTTTATTCGAATCTTTTGTAAGATTACTAAACACATTTTTACCCTTATCACCTGCTCCTTTATTGCTCTTATGTCCTCCGCACCCTGACATTAACATCACTACCGCAATATTAACTATCAATACACTTATAAACTTTTTTCTTAATTTGTAACTAGCATTATTCATAGGCATCTCCAATCTTCATTTTTAACGTTCCGATAGGTTCACATTATGTAATTTCGTGAACTGTTTTGAGATATTATATTTTATTTTCCTGATAATTTTAATGTTACAAATGTCTCTTTTTTATTTTTTTCACGATTTTTGTGGTATTTTACACAACTTTGAGAAAGAATATTGTAAGACATACGCTACACCACTTTTGTGTAGCTCTATATGACATTTTGTATACAAATGCGTGCATATTCTCTCAGAGCATTTTTGTATATAAATTGCAATGGAATTTTTATCTAAAAAAGACATATAGAAAAACTTTAAGCTTTTCTATATGTCTTAAAATCTGAGTTAAAATTTTCTTCTTACATACTCCAATAATATATTCTAATAAATTTATTTCTCTAAATATTTCTCTAATTCTTCTACTAACTCAAACATTCTCGTAGCTGAAACCATAGCAGACGGCGCATATATTTTCGCTGATACATATTCATCATATATTCTTTTTGCACGTCTTTGGGCATCCTCTAGTGAGCCTAATTCCATTAACACATCGAACAAGTCCTCTCTAACCTTTGAATATTCAAAATAATTATTTAATAATTTAATATAATGTTCCCTGCCATTATCAGAAATATAATCTTGAAAATGTAATAAAAACCATAACTCTATGCTTTCATTTGACCACGCAACAGACATTTCTACATCTTTTCTCGCTTCTGCCTCAAATTGCGTGTTATCGAAATTATCTAATGGAAAATCATCTTTATCATATACCAGCCAGAATTTTTTATACCTTTCCCATTCTCCACTCTCCCGCATTTTATCCACAAATTTAATCAGACCATTTGTATTTCTTCCCGTTCCATATACAACAATACGATTATCTCTAACAATATTTTTATATTTTTCATTAATTTTATTAACAAAACCCCTTAGATAAATCGGTTCTGTTTTTATACCCTCACTTACAATCATTGTGTATTTAGGAAGAAGTTCCTTTGTTGCCATCTTACTTTCTTTATTTTTCATTTTTTCTTCAATCTTCTTAATATCACTTTTCTTCTTCGGCTTTAAACTCACTCTTTAACCTCCCAATTTACTATTCTCTTAAGATATGGGTCCGCACCATATCTGCCCTCTAAATACTGTTTGCTATATATTTCATCATTGCGTGTTTTCTTACCGTTTTCTTTTCGAAAATCTACCAATGAATATAACACTGACTCGTCGTGTCCGTTAATTGCCGAAAACCATATCTCATCTCTACGAAACACCTTATTATTCATAGTTGTCATATCGTGTGAAGTAAATAACATCTGTGCCTTATTCACATTAAGCTCCGGATTAGTAAATAATTCGATTATTCTCTGTAATAAAACCGGATGAAGTTTAGCATCTAATTCATCGATAACGAAAAATCTTCCTTTATCAATTCCTGCTAATATAACAGGCAGAATACTGAAAATCTTCCTTGTTCCACTAGATTCTTCTGAAAATTCAAGTTCTTTTAAATCTCCATTTTCTAATCTGTGTTTTGTATATATTTCTTCTACGTGTCCCTCCTCATCATATTCTATTCGGATATCTGCAATATCTATCCCCATACTCTGAATTACATTAAGAATTCTGTTCTTATCTCTTTCTATTGACTTAACAAAGATAGTTCTGTCTCTGGTTGGTCTGTCAAAATCAATTGTCTGAATACTATAAAAGAATCTAAGTGCATTATCTATCTTCTCTATGTTCTTAAACATTCCAATATATGAAAGTAATGTTAAACTCTCATTCATATTCTCAATATCTACACTACTTAACTCATCGCATAGATATACACCCTCTTCATCTCTTTCGAAAATCGCATCAAATTCGCCTTTATCATCTTCAATATATAGATTCTCCTCATAAATCATATCTTTCTTTATCTTTAGTTCATATCTGTATTTATAATTCTGAACCTGATATAAAATACTATATTCTATTGGTTTACTTATTCCCTCGTCGTCCCATTTATAGAAAACCGCTTCATCATTCTTATTAGAGATATTCTTTTTAAATTCATCTAATGAAACATCTGCTAACTGCTCATTCTTTCTCTTCATAAACTCTAATTGTATAAGTGGTGATAAGACAATATTCTGCAATGACTTTATAGCCATAAGTACGCCACTCTTTCCACCTCCATTCGGTCCATATATAACGCAAACCGGTAATAGATTTGTTCCATTTCCACATATTAAAGAATTTTCAAATTCTGAAATTGGTTTAGCACTAAAATCAATCGTAGCTTCTTTTCTATAAGACCTGAAATTTGAAAAAGAAAATTCATAAATCATATTCTACCTCCGTGAGATTTTTTCTCATACATATTATATAACATAAAATTATAAAATATTCAATAGGCTGCGAGATTTTTTCTCACACTTTTTATATTATCCTACTACCCTCACGGCTATCTCCGTCACATACTCCTCCACATCATCTGTCGTAAAATTATCTATAATTCCACGTTCAATATAGACATCATCTGTAGCAAGTCCATATTTTTCCTTATATTCCCTGATTCTTTCATAGGCTTTACCGATAGTGTCGTAATATCCTATATGGTATGCGGTCAGATATTTTCCCGCCTTAATCTGTTTATAGTTTTTCACCTTTGGCTTCTTATCAACTAACAATGCCGCACCCATATATTCATTATAGATTCCTTTTTTCACCTTATCTTCACTCTGCATATATACGATATCATAATAACCATATGAACCGGACAATTGAAATTCCGTAATCAATTCATTAACTTTTGTCAATATTTCTTTAATAGACTTACCATCAGCTTCTCCATACAGACAATATCCCATAGGAAATTCCTTTATTTCAATCTCTGAGAAATCTAATTCATCTGCAAGCTTTATCTTATATTTTCTCTGTCTGATTGAATCCTTCATAGCCTTTAATCTTGCTATTTCTTTATCAATCTGCTGCTCTCTTTCAGCAAATAATTTCATAAAACTTTCTGAATTCCTTGTCTTAATGAAATCTCTTATTTCCTTTAAAGACATTCCTAAATCTCTTAATAATAAAATCGTATCTAATGTCTCAACCTGATATATGGAATAATACCGGTAGCCATTAGCAGCTACTACTTCCGGACTAAATAATTTAATTTCATCATAATGAAACAATGTCTCTTTTGTAACTGACATCGTCTTAGCAAATTCACCTGTAGTCATATAAATATTACGTTCCATACTATTCTCCATTCTGCAGGCACAAAGTGCCGGAGAAATCGCGAGCCAAATGTCAGATTTGGCTCTGCGATAGATGTTAAATGTGGCGCCTGCGACACATTTAGCTGTGCGAAAAATAATTGTAATGGCATTATTTTTCGCACTATTCTCCATTTTTCAAAATCTCTTGACTATAGGGTTAGCCTATAGTATATGCTATCAGATGTCAAGTCAGAAAACATAAAAATATTAACCTATTAGGCTGCTCACAATAATACTTAAAAAGGAGATGACTACTAAAATGAGTACCTCAATAAATAAAAATTTTACACCATTATCTCTCTTGAAATTCGCTATGCCATCAATTATTATGATGATTTTAATGTCACTTTACACAATCACCGATGGAATCTTTATTTCAAGATATATAGGAAGTAATGCATTATCTTCATTAAATATCGTATTTCCTGTTATAAATATAGTAATTGCCATAGCTACTATGCTTGGCACAGGTGGTAATGCCATTATCAGTAAATATCTCGGTGAGGGCAAAAAAGAAGCCGCAAATGAATGTCTTACATTATTTGTGGCGGTTTCGATACTGCTTAGTATATTTATTTTAACTTTTACTTTAATTTTCCTTACTCCTATTTCATGTTTTCTTGGTGCAAATGATATTCTTCTGTCTGATTGTCGTAAATACTTAGGATATTCAATAATTTTTGCACCAGCCTGTATGCTTCAGGCAATCTTCCAGTCATACTTTGTTACTGCCGGAAAGCCTACACTTGGTCTTGTTCTTACTATGTCAGCCGGCATAACAAATGTTATACTTGATTATGTGTTCATTGCACGATTAGATTTAGGTATTAAGGGTGCAGCACTTGCTACCGGAATCGGTCAGTGTATTCCCGCTGTTGTCGGCTTGGTGTTTTTCATATTCGCTAAGAATAATCTTCATTTTACTAAGATTACTCTACGATTTAGAGAACTTGGAATGGCTTGCTACAATGGTTCATCAGAAATGGTTACACAGCTTTCTAATGCAATCGTTACATTTTTATTTAACATTGTCCTTATGAAAATTGCAGGCGAAAAGGGTGTGGCTGCAATCACTATACTGTTATATGGACAATTTCTGTTTAATGCATTTTATCTTGGTTTCTCTATTGGAATAAGTCCGATTGTGGGTTTCCAATACGGTGCTAAGGCTAAGGATAAGCTTAAAAATATCTACAAGGTATCTTTTATCTTCGTGGCTGTCTCTTCAGTTGTCCTAACAATTATGGCACTGATTTTAACTACACCAATTATGACAATATTTACAAATGATAAGGAGACATTTGAACTTGCTGCACCTGCATTCAGGATATTTGCTATTGGTTTTCTGTTCAGTGGACTTAATATAACTTCATCTGGTTTCTTCACTGCACTATCTAATGGTAAAATCTCCGCCATAATATCATTTTGCAGAACACTTGTATTTACTGTTATTTCACTACTGTTTCTGCCACAGCTTCTCGGTATAAATGGTGCCTGGATAGCTATTCCAGTAGCAGAATTCATTACTCTGATTATGACAGTTCCTATGCATTTAAAATATTTTATACGAAAGAACAATTCTAATTACTTTGCATACTAATCTCCATTCCACAGGCACTTTGTGTCTGCGGAATCGCGAGCCAAATGTCAGATTTGGCTCTGCGATAGATGCTAAATGTGCCGCCTATGACACATTTAGCTGTGTGAAAAATCAGATATCAATCTGTATTTTTCACACTAATTTAAGAAGTTTATAAATTAATTGTCATTTTCACGATATTGCTCGATTAATTTATGAACTTCTTCCTTACTTTTATGTAAGGAAATTTCTAATTCTGAATATAATCTTTCTTCTGCAATTCTATAATATTTCTCATCAATGGCAGTAATCTTTTTACCCTTGTCTAAACGTTCCTTTTTTCTCGTATAGATAAGTTTAATTATTCCAATTAACTCTACAGGGTTATTACTTCTTACGGCTTCTTTATAGCATTGTTCTCTGACCTTTTCATTGGCAACCCATATTTCATTTACATCAGAAATATGAATTATGAGTTCCATTGCCTCTTCAGATGACATAATTTTTCTTACCGATTGATTCTCTGTTTCTGTTGGCATATATATTTTCTCTTTATCATCATTTACCGGAATTAAAACATAATATAATGCTTTCTTATCCGCGCCAGAGAAATTCAGATGAACTATATCTTCAATCTTACATATTCCATTACTTGATTTAACTATATATTCGCCTATTTCGTGCATTTTCTACCTCATTTCTTATAACTATAAATAGATACTACGTTAATTATATCACTGTTTAACAATACATTTCAAAGGCAGATTTGCACAAAATTTATCATCTTCTATATAGTATTAATACCTATATGTATCCCTGCTTTGGTGCAATTTCTACACTGTATCTTTACTATAAAACCCTCCAAATAGCTAGTATCAACACCTATTTGGAGGGTTTTAAATATTCATTATATATTTTCAGCTTTTTAGTTATAATTTTAGAACCTATTATACACACAGATTCTTTTTTACAAACGCAACTATTTCATCGTTAACTTCCATTATTCTCTCATTTTTCTCCATCTCTTCGAAAGACAACCATTTGCATCTAGCACCATTAATTACAAAACTATCCTCTATCATATTATCAGGAATTGTATGCAATATTAATTTATACAGATTATGATTGTATATTTTATATACATTGTCACTAACTGAATATTTACAATGTTTAGCATTGTTTACATATTCAGTTACAACTTCTGTATGAAGTATATTCTTTGCAAAGTTATCAACATTATCCTTGTTATTATTATCAGTGCTTCTAACATACGGAAATAAATATGACTGCCATCTTTCATCATATATTTGCAAATATTTATCTTCTGAGTTCTTTATTGCTAATATAGAGAAGTTATGAATTTTATTTGTCATTATTTCTTCGACTAGCTGGATAATTTTTATAAAATCTCTTTGTGATAATTCACCAATTCTACAATCCATATTCCATTCAGTAAGTCTAACAATCCTGTCAATTCTAGCCCAAGATTTTCTCTTTAATCCTGCTTCCTGACACTCTTCAATAGCAATACTATATGGGTTATTTTCATTGTTCTTCGTAGTTACATACATAGTAATAATAGCAATTATATCTTCATCTATTATTATAGCAGGTCTTCTTTTATTTTCTCCTTATCTGAATATGGAAAATGTACCCACCATATATCTCTAATATTATACTTTCCCATTTTTTATCACCTCTTGCTCGTATATTTTATCCCATTCATCATCTTGAATCCACTCATCATCTTCCGGCAAATCTTTAATATCAACAGCATACTTAAGAAGATTTTCACGATTTGCATTTAAAAACTCTTTAAATTCTTTAATTGCTTCTTTTTTATCCATGAATTCTCCTTCCATTTATGTATGTGTATTGTTATTATTTCCAATGATATAGAAACTATTATACTTTTTCTTTAAAATAGTGTCAACTGATGCGTGATAATATTGAACATTCTGCCTACCTTACACACTCGCTGAACTATCATTATTTCTAAAGAACTGCACAACTAAGTCTAAGTCTCTCTCATAATCTTCAAATGATGGATAATACTCATCTGGTCTGAACATTTCACTAACCTGAGTCTTGTTCATACTGTCAAATGTCTTTAAGTCAACAGGTTTAGAGAAGTAATATCCCTGTCCGATATCACAACCAATTTCTAAGAGAATATCTTTCTGTTCATCTGTTTCGATACCCTCCGTTATCACAGTGAAGTCAAGCTCCTTAGCCATCGCGATTAAGTATCTTAAGATTGTAAGTCCCTCTTCACTTTCTGAGTTCTTAGCTAGGAATGAACGGTCAATCTTAATTCTGTCGATAGGGAAGTCCTTTAACAGATTAAGCGGTGAGTTCATACTACCGAAGTTATCGATACATAATATAAATCCTTCGTTGTGAAGTCTGTTTATGATATCCTTAGTTACCGGATTATTCGTAAGACCTTTCTCCGGAATCTCTAAGATAATATACTTCCTATCGATGAGGTACTGGTCTCTTAAAGCAACAAGTCTGTCAATAAATCTTCCGTTATTAAGATGTGAAGTTGAAATGTTGATAGTAACAGGTGTCGGCTCAATCTTATTATCAATCCAACGTCTTATTGTCTTCATACATTCTTCCCACATATAATAGTCTAATTTCTGAATTAATGATGTATTCTCGAATAATGGTAAGAAAGCATATGGTGACAGGATACCCTTACCAGGATAATCCCATCTTACCAAAGCCTCCGCACTTACAATCTTATATGACTGCAAATCATACATAGGCTGTAAATATACTACGAACTTGTGGTCCTCTAGTGCCTGCTCCATCTCATCACTCATTCTCTTGTTATTCTGGAATGTATCCTCAAGCTCTGTTGTAAAGAATTTGAAACAGTCCTCATCACTTTCCTTAATGAACTTCTGCGCTAACTGTGCGTAGTTTATCATTTCCATAATGCCCATATTCTTATCTGTTATTTTATAGATACCATATGCTGTCTTAATCTCTACATTACTGTCATATGCTAAAAGCGTGTTATACATTCTGTTAATACTATTTGTCACATAGCTATCCAACTTGTCCTTATATAGAATACAGAATAAGTTCGAGTAAATCTGTGCATATATACTTGTACCTGATAATGATTTAAGAGTCTGTGCGGTAAAATATACAACCTTATCACCCTCTGTAGGGCCAAATAACTGGTTAATCTTACCTATATTAGAAATATTGAAAGCAACTAAAGTAAACTCAGAAGATTTATTCTCTTCATTCTTTAATTCCTTCTCCGCTTTCTCAAGGAAATAATCAATATTCCAGATATTAGTTGTCGCATTAAGATACGCTATATTTCTTAGTTCTTCTATCTGTTTCTTAGATTCCTCTTCCTGTCTGTGAAACTGGCCTTCTAATTTATCAAAAGCATCCGTTTCATATTTGTAATATGCCTTCATTAAATCATATTTTTTATAAATAACTATAATGGCAATAATTGCCACACACAATAATCCAAATAGATATAGCACTATTCTTCACCTCCATTCTTCGTATTCTACATATCAGTCTTTAACTTCGTTACAGTGAATATAAAGAAGTCAAACCATGTCTGTTCTTCATCTGTCTCAGGTCTGTCTGCCGTCTTATCATATGGAACATAAGTTACTGTAACCTTATAATTAGTAAGGTCGGCATCTCTGAACTCTCCTGCTTTCGCCTTAAGATTCATATTCCATTCAGTAACATACTTAGTACCATTTGTACCATTCTTAATCTCATCAGCAGTAAATTCTTTTGAAGTTATTATAACATTCTGCTTTTCATTCTTGTTAACTGTTATATTCTCAGATTGTAACTTTGTACCTGAATCATCATATAACTCAAATGGTGAATCGTCCCAGTTAATAATCTGATATTCACTATTGCCTGCACTTTCGATGATATTTCCGATATTAGCATTATAATCTATATCCTTATCACCATCATTATTACCTGACTTCTCAACCTTTTTATAGACTCTGTAAGTTGCCATATATTTCTTATCAGCCCATTCAACAATATCTGAATCTTCTTTTTTCTTATTAATAAGATTACTAAAATCAAACTTGTTTGTAAATGGAATTTCGTATTTTTCTTTAACATTATTATAAAGATTAATTCCAAGGCTTAAGATATCATCTACTGCTAAAGCAACTGACAAGTCTTTAATACTTTCACTAAATACGTTGTTAGAATACTGTCTAACTGAACCTCCGTATGACTTTGTACTCTCTTCATTCAGATAATTAGGATCATCTGAACGATATAACTTAAGCATAACTGTGTAATTCTTACCTGCATACTCATCGATATCTGCTGTTGAGAAATCAAGTGAAATATCCATCTGGTTTGACATTGAAATATATTTTTCCTGTGGTGGATTATCAAGATATTGTGTTATCCATTGACTGTTAACAGCATCATAATCCACATAATAGTACCACTGTCCACTATCTTCATCATAATGTATCCAGTTCATATCCTCTACTTCATCACTCTCTGCTACATTATAATAATAACATTTACCTAAGATATCTTTCTGTACAGTATTCATTGCGAATTCTTTACCTGAATCCTTATACTCATAAATGATTAGGTTATTATCAAGAACTGTCTTTGAAGCACCATTTACACTGATATTAGTTCCAACAGGCCATGCAACTACTTTACCTTTCTCATCTAAGAGAGTTACCGATACTTCAAGATATTTATCAGTATTAGCACTATCAATTGTGTTACTTACGAATTTCTTCTGCCAGTATGGGCTAGGTGCTTCAGAATCATAATCACATAAGACTACCTGGATATTCGAATTAATCGTTACTTCTTCATCAGCACTAATCTTACCTTTGACATATGTTACACCATCAGTTCCCATTCCATTACTATCGACACCACCGAACTTAATAATTGGTCCAGGAATACAAGTCATATCCATTCCTTTTACATCGCCTCTTACTTCTTTATTGAAGAATTCATCAACGGTGATATTATTTGCATCTTTAGCTTCCGTTGCTATCTTTAACTGGAAATGAATATTATTCTCTGTCTCAGCCGGCTCTACTATAATGAAATATCTTTCAACACCAATGCCTTTTTTATTATTGTCATCTTTATAAGTCCATTCTCCAGGCTTATAATCATTTCCTTCTTTGTAACCAATTGAAGTATATGAATTAAAGCTTAAATCATCAGATATTCCACTACTTATGTTTCTCTGCTCATAACTGTTACCGTCCTTATCCTTGAATACTTCGAACGGAATCTTGTTATTATTCTCTAAATTATTCTCAACCGTATAGTAATATGCTATACCTGTCTGATAATCTATAAGTGTCATCTTCGTTCCAACTGTAAATGAATCAACACCACCGGCATTCTCAGCATAAATGAATTTATGAAGCTTATCATTTAAGAATGCCTTATTATTTCTTATTCCATCATATACGAATTCTGAATAAATTGTATAGATACTATCGTGTGAAACTGTTACTTCATCTTTATAACCAATCTTAGATGCATTACTTAATGAATATTCTTCATTTGATAATACTCTTATATAAGAATCAACGGTAACCTTTTCCTTGACAAATACTGGAATGTATATTGTTTCAATTCTATTGACGATTGTTCCGTCTGATGTTGCTACAGGACATGTATATGTGTAACTCAAAAGTGTTATTGTATAAATCTTTCCACCATTTCCTACATCTATATACTGGTCATAGATTGAATTAGCAAGACTTAATCTGTTATAGTTATTACAGATAATACTTGTAGACTGATGCTCTGCAAATCTCGTATCTGCACTATATATCTTATGAATAGAACCGTCTGTATCAATATATGCATTTTCACAAGTTATCTTCCAGAACTTATTCATTGTGGAATTATTAACATTTGCATTATTATTTCCATTTAATGTATTGATTACTGTATCAGATACAACACCTCCTCCATTAGTAAGTATAGCTGCTGCATAATTACCTACTGTCTGTGGCTGTAAACCATCGATTATAAGAACAGGTACACCATTTAAGATGTTAGCATGATTATCATTTTCTTTCACATTATATGTGATGTCATAATAGTTATTATCTGTTCCACATAATGAATAATTACTATTATCATTATATTTCATATACATATTTAATCTCTTGCCTGTTATATAATTATAATTCTTAGTCTTAGTATCTGTTACACCATTATTTAAGTTTCTGTATGCATCTACAATACTTTTAAATAATCCGAACTGATAATTAACTTCATCTGAGATAATTAAGTTCTCACTTATATATGACGGATATCTGCCTGTAGCACTTGTCTTAATATCGTCATAATCACTTCCTGTTGTATCATCAATATATACGATATGACAATACTTTCTGTAATTATATGGATTACCCTCCTGATACGTTACCGTATTAGGTGTAGTAGTTGCCGCATAACTATTCATTGCCACATCTATTACCGGAATAGAACCAACTTTATCCTTATCAGTTGTCACCTTAGGATTTAAGATATATACCTGTCCATTCTGATTATTCTGTGAATGTCTTCCGATAAACTGACCAAATGCAACTGAATAAGCTGCAATTGTCGTATCACTTAAATCATCTATCTCGTCCCACGATACAGTCGATGGATTAGTCTTATTAGATGTCATCTTTACAAGCTTAACATATTTACTATCAAGCGTTACATTCTTCCATTTATTATTTCTGTCATCATATGAAACATCATAATAACCTATACTGTTATTCTCTAATGTAACATCAGGAAAATATACATTTGTATTAGAAGAACTATACATATATCCTATAAGTCCGCCTGATGCTACTCCTCCTGTGCCTCTATTTGACTTCTGGTAGTCTGTATTATTTCTTCCTGTATAGATAAGATTGTTCTTAACTGTTACAGAATTAAATGTACTGTTTGCATTAGTTGCCAGCTGATACATACCATATAATCCACCACTGTAAATATCCACATTACCATCGGTTCTCATTGAATATATTCGGTTATTAGCTACCATTATATCAGCAGGATGTGTTTCTGACACTCTTGTATATTCATTTCCCATAAGTCCGCCTGCATATGGTGCTCTTATATTCACTCCGGTATTAGTTGATGTATCCCAGCTGTTAGTATCCGTATCATACTTCTGTCCGATACCTATATAACCATCCATATAGACTGAGATATATGCATTGTTTTTATTAGTATCATCTAATCCAGTTGCACCCATAAGTCCACCTGCATACATTCCACTCTGTACTAGTGATTCTCCACCATTTTCTGAGTATACATTAATATTCTTAAATGTATGCTTTGTAGCTGATGTTGTTACAAGATATATTCCACCTAAGACACCACCGGCTGAACTGCTTGCTCTTTTACTAATTACCTTAGTATTAATTACGTCGATATTAATAAAATTAGAAACAGGCCAGCTCTGGAACATATTTCCATCAGATGCATGTATATATCCGACAATTCCACCGATTTTATCACCATCTACTGATGTTATGGTAGAATCTCTTATAACATCCTTAGTTGATTCACTTCCGATATTAATCTTCTCTATAAACGTATGTCCTATATAACCACCACAAATATTATATGAACTGATATTCATTCCTGACAGATTACAGCCATAGATATTAACTGTATTGTCTTCTCTATAGCCTACTCCGTTATTGTTAGTATTGGAAACATTATATAATTTACCAATTAATCCACCGATATGTTTTCTTGCATATTCTGTACCAATAGTATTAGTTCCGGTAAATGTTATATTGCTTAAGTCAACATAGTTAGCTCTCGCAGAACCTATGATTCCACCATCACCATCCATAGTAGCATCTGAACCGGCTTGATAATCCTTGGTTCTGGTATCATCGACTGATATATCTGATAAGTTATAATTAGTTACTATTATATTACCACCATATATCTTACTATTTCTAGGTGCATCAATACGACCAAACATTCCTCCGTGCGAATAATCCTCTACAGAGTTAACTGTATTATCCGTACGAACCGTAAGATTTGATATATGACTTACATTATCATCTGCATCTTTACCATCTACTGTCACATTACCATGTGAAGCATATTGTTGTGCATCATTAGTTGTATACGGATTACATCTTGTTCCTAACAGACCTACGAAGCCGCCTCCGTATCCTTTATTCTTAAGTAGTACATCTACATAGTCAATATCGCAGCTGCTTATATTAATTTCACCATAACTCATTACTGTATGTGCTGAAAATAAATTAGTACCTATACTGCCGACTAATCCACCGGCACCAACGAACCTGTAGGCACCCCATCTTGGGGTAGAATAATCAGTACTGCCAAGTTCTGTAACACTGATATGATAATCATTAGTACCCTTAAGATTACAATTTATGAAATCTATATCATTCATCTTAGAATGGTTAGCATCTAACCATTCCTGTGTGAAATAAGTAGAATAACTTAATGAGTTATCGATTTTACCAACTATTCCACCGACACTTCTATATCCTGAGATATCATACTTAATTAAATCATCATTAATAGGTTCATCTCTCTCCCAGGTAATATTCTGAAGCTTCCAGGCACCTTTCATAAGTCCTGCAACACCACCTGTAGAACAGGTATGAACACCTGCACTTGTAGGATATACCGTAGAATCATATTGAGACATAATAGAATATTTATTAGGATTATATACAATACTATTCTTAATCGTAAAGTTACCAATTTCTAACTGCTTATCTGATACATTCTCTGCTAACTCTCTCTGCGAATATACAAGCTGGTTAAACATACCACTGTACATAACTTCATCATCATATGCTCTGCTGATATAGAATTTAACTATATTACCATTACCGTCGAAGTTGGCTCTGAAGTCCGAATAAGTATAAGTATATATTCCACCAATTCCTTTAAAGCTTAAGTCATATAGACTTAAATCATATGTCTTAGGTTTATCATCTGTATTCTTAGCTAATACATATGTTGTAGTATAATTTGCCACTTTTGCATCTGTCTTATTGACATTTGATACTATACAATTGAATATTTTATCTTTATTTTCCTTTTTATCCTTTTCCTTTACACTTATAGTGGTTAATGTTCTTTTATATGCTGCATAGTTCTCATGTACATAAGCTGGATTATCATATGCAACTCCACCTATAGTTGTTAAATTCGTATAATCAATATACCTATACGCGATATAAGGATACAGATAACCAATGTCATCTGACTTATTATCATCATAAGCCTTAGCAAATATTCTATCTTCGCTTGTAATGGCATCTGTAGTTCCGACATTATCATATGCTGCCTTTCTACATCTGTTCTTATAACCATAACCTGTAGAATGATCATTATTCTCACAATAATATACTGATAATGAATCACTGTTAAGTGCCATCGTTAATATTTCCAAAGCCTGTGTATTATTTACATTAACTGTATATAGCTTGCCTGTAGCATCAGCATTAAATGTAATCTTCTTAGTATCTTCTGATGTTCCATTAGTATTCTCATCAAGCACATTGCCATTAATCATATGGAATCCATTTACAAGTGGATACTTATCACTATATACATCCGCAAGTCCCATTTCAGATTTCTCTAATGTATATGGTTTAGTTATTGCTGTATTGTTGTATCCTTCATATACTACATATCCATCATATACCATTCCGACATACAGACCAACTGACTCTCCGTATTCGCCCTTGTAATTAGAATTTGAATTATATGAAGCACTTGTTCTTGCATTAATATCCGAAACATTTACACCAATCTTACCTAATACACTCTCAAATGCTGATGTAACAACATTTGCCATACCATCTACTAGAAGTGCATTAGTAGCCATATCTGCGTAATTCTCAAAATAACACTTTGATACTGATTCTTTTCCCTGTGTATCTCTAAATATCAATGAACCATTTTCAACAGTTCCAACATAACCACCAATACCCTTGATGTCATACGATGTTTTATTATCTTCTTTCTTGATATTAGTATTAAATTTTACTCTTACATTAACATTATCAATTATGTTGTCACCGCCAACTACTTTAGCAGCTACACCACCACCATATTCAGTAACATTATAATAGGCATTCCGGTCATAATTCTGACTATAGATATCTAAGTCTTTAACAACTGCTCCACCCATATACTGAATAAGTCCGAATGTTGACTGTACTAACTGCTGCTTACCTCCGGTAACCGTCTTAGTTCCCTGTTCAGGTAATATTATCTTGTAATTCTCTGACTCTGACTTAGTACCGATAATAACTCCGGCAAAAGGATAAGTTTCTGTTCCAAGTCCACAATATTCTCCGGCAATATTCTTATCATTCATATCATTACTGACACCGAGATTAATATCTGCCGTAATCTTATAATAAGCAGTTCTTAAATCATCTTGTGTAGGGAATCCGGGTTTGTCATACTTAACTGCAATATGTTTTGTCTCTTCTCCATTTGATACACTACATTCATTATGATTAGTTGAACTTCCACCTACAGGTACTACCTGCCATACTCCTGATTTATCATCATCAGAACCTGTTCCTTTGAATGTTTCTTTATATTCCGCCTTATCTGTAAGATAGAGGTATAAAGTTAATAACTGCTTAGAATTATTAATGATATATGGATCCTCGTATGTTCCACAGCCCTCTGTGATATTACCATTTCTAGGGTTAACATATATATTCCTCTCCATATATATATATGGAATATATCTGCCATTCTTAGCCTCATTAATAGCTGTATCTAATAAATCTCTATCTGTTCGGTCAACGTTTGCATACTGGACACCATTTTTAATCTCATCACCATAGGTTACATTAATATTTTTACAGTCATCTTCAGAGAATCTGTATGATACATAACTGTTATTAATCGTTAAATCTGAAGTGAATTTATAATTGTAGATATATGATGCATATCTGAATACCTTACCTGTCTTGTTATCAGATAATTTCTCATCTTCTACTTTCATATTGACAAATGATATTACAGTATTAGTAGCACTGTCATTACCTGCATTACCGATAAGTGCCGCTGCAACAGGTTTCTGACCATCATATCCTGTTGTTGTTATCTTATCAATCGTAGCTTTTGTCCATGTTGGTGAACTATATGCATTTACTCCAACCTGTGCAAGCATTAAACCTGCACCTGTTTCTCCATAATTTGCCACCTTAAGATTATTAAATACTATATTATTAAGATTTAATGTATTAGTAGTAGATATAGAGGAAATTGCACCAGTCTTATCACCTAAGTTCGCTATTGAACCTGTTAATTGTAAATCTTTAACCGTAAGATTACCCGAAGAACTGTTAAATAATCCTGCATGCATCATATAATGCTGTGAATTACTGTCTGTATTTCCTCTTAATACTTTATTTGTACCTGATGTATTAAGTTCCTTTTCAAGAGTATCTATCTTTTCACCATATAATGTCACTGTATGATTATTGAAATTCATTACCATTGTTCCCGCCATTGGTGCAGGATAGTAACTGTAGCCATTTAAGTCTAAATTATTGTTAATATTATATGTTGAAAAATATTCACCACCCGTAAAATACGCCTTTATAAATCTATTGAACGTATCCCTTGCATATCTTGATACTGTAAATGTCATAAACTGCTTTTCATTATTAATTGCACCATTAGTAATCGTCCAGTCTGTGCTATTGTCTGTAAACAGATTATAATAATATCTTGTATATTTATTCTGTGTTGTAACTACTTTATTCACATATGAACGATATGTGCCTGTATTGTCTGTAAATGAATTAAAGTCTGAATCAATAATATTAACAATACCACCAACGTTGTAAGCTTCATCTATATTCTGGTTTTGCTTATAAATATATTCGACACCATTAGATGGATCTCTAAGTTTTACAGTCAGACCAACTATCTCATCAAAATTTGTATAGTCCGTCTCTGTTACCTTGCCATCTGTTGCTATTTTATAATTCTCTATTGTAGTGATTGCATTCTGTCCATTTCCTATTAGAAACGAGCAATATGTTGCTCTAAGCGTTTGCTTAAATTCACTCATAGCAAAGCTTTCTAATGATATATCTTTAAGATTAATTCTGCCATTCATAAAGCTTACAAGTCCGCCTACTACACCACGACTCACTATCTTAGAATTACGAACTTTAAGTCCATCTATCGATACATCTGCATATGCCCATGAGTAACCTAATGCACCACCTATAGTTACAGTCAAGTTACCACCTGCATCAGTCATATCAATATCTAATCCATCTATTGTGGTATTCTTCATATTAATACTTGCATATGTTGCATTACCTATACTAGAAGCCTTATTATCAACATTACCGGTATGGCCAACATCAACATAGTCACCCGATATAAGACCAATGAATCCACTTAATCTTCCATGGATATAATTATTTGTTGCTCCATATGAGAACAAGCTATTAGCTACTATCTCAGTTCCTATAGTAGTATCTGTTATATTCATCTCTTTAACAATTGATGAAGAATTAACTCTCATCCATGCAATCATTCCACCTATGAAGCTGTTATTTCTTACAGCACTGAATCTTGGTGCTATCGTACTGTTAGTACATTCATATGTTGTCTGTTTAGTTCCCGGATAATATAAGCCGAACATTCCGCCATAGCAGTACATATAGCTATTATCCCACGTTGTATAATTATATGTTGACGTCTTAATACTTGTATAAACATTTACATTATTTATATTGATATTTCCTGAAGCGTATGCTGCAAGACTTCCTGCTGCTGCTCTAACCCTGTAATTTCCATCAACTTCATTTATACCATATGCCTGAAGATAATGCAGATAACCTGTTATATCTAGATTCTTAAATGTGGCATTAGTGGCATTAGTGAATAATCCACCATATTTCTGCTTAGATATGAAATCAAGTGTAATAACAGGGTTCTTTCCATCTGTCTGTACACCTTCGAAGCTTCCGGTAAATGCATATCTGACATCATCATTTCTTACGAAACCATGTATACCTGCCTTTTGTAAGTCAAGATCTGTCGTAATCTTATAATTATATGATAATATATCTGTCACTTTGGGAATAGTTTCTCCATCATCTACGAAACAGTTGCCACCGAACTTAGGATATCCGTCATCATTATTAGCTGTATTGCCTGCTACTGCAAGTCTTAAGGCATCACCTAGGGAATCTATTATATAATTACCATCATCATCTTTAGTAATCTTACCCGTTACGACATTATCATAAGCATTATCAATCTGTAATACACTTTCAACATTTTTTAATACTGAACCATAATTACCAATATCGTCTATACAATACTTAGGCGTTGAATTGATATCTGCTCCCCTCCAATTAGAATACTTTATGTTATCGGCATCAAACTCATTAATGGTTCCATCATCCTTATATGTTATAGGTCTGGTATACACGCAATCTGTGTCTTCATAAATAAAACTTCTGTTTATATAACTTGCCAAAAAACCTCCGTTTCCTTCCGTTCCTAATAATACTATAGAATTTGCAAATTTTTGTGAATTAGAATATGTCTTATATGGAACTTTACTTAAATCAATTGTTCCCTGCATAGCCACAACAGTATTAGACATTACACCAAATAAACCACCATGATATAAATTAACATATTCAATGTAGTTACTCATTACATTTATATTTTTAATCGTAATCTTTGTATTCTTATTTGTATTATTGACAAAACCTGTTCTCGCAGTGATATTCCCGACTATACTACCGCCTATAGAGTTACTGTCCTTACCATCAGACCCACTGATATATACATAATTAAATACTACATTTTCTATCTTAATATCTGTTCCTGCTATTACACCTGCAAGTCCACCACTCTCTGCCTGTGACTTATAATTATTAACATTATTATTATAATAGATTAGGTTTACATAATAGCAGTTATCTCCACCTGCCCCAGTTTCTTTAGCATCAGTATTAATATCGTGAATATACACATTTGATGCTCCGGAATCTATAATACCTACGAGTCCACCACGTTTATTATAATTTATATTATTATTTACATTATTCGTATATGCTGTTGAAATTCTGATATTAGATGCTGTAGCTGCTGTCTTATTAGATGACTTAATATAAGAAAGCTCTAATTTACCATCTGAATTATTCTCATCACAGTAGAACTTACCTATGACACCACCCGCTGCATGATTAATTGTATATGAACCATTAGAAGCCTGATATATATAAGTACCTGAATTCTGAGTATAGTTCTTTACTACAATCTTTGAATTATTTGCATAACCGATAAGTCCGCCTGCATATCTTAATGCTGCTACATTACTCTTCTGTATAATTCCACCATCGCTGTCTGCGTAGACTTCCGCATTGTCTACACAGCCTATTAATCCACCTGCAGTATAACCATATGAACCATTAAAATAACTTACACTACTGTTAAGTGTAATGGCATCAGTATTAGTAAGTGTTACTTTCACACCATTACCGACTCTTCCGATAAGCCCACCTGCTGCCTGAGTATCAGATGTTGCATAAGCTGATACAGTCATAGTAGTCTTAGGTATACTGTTTATATAAAGATTAATCTTACCTGTAATATCACCTATAAGACCACCTGCTGTCTTACCATACATATCACTTGTAATTGTTGATAAATCGATATTGTTTATACCATCAAGATAGATGTTAGCTGTCTCATCTTCTCCCTCTGCAACTGTACTGTTTTCATTAATTTTCACATATGAGAACAGTCCACCTGCTGCCATTCCTTTTGAAGCGATTGTTCCCTTAATCTTTACATAGTAGTTCGAATTCTTGGCATCACCCATATATACAGTACTGCCCTTATCTATTACGAGGTTCGTAGCAAGTCCTGCATTGACAGAACTAGTGTAATTAATTGTTATGGAATTATTCTTATTACCTTCTTTTTTACCTATCTTAGCTTTAGATGATAAGTACTCAAAGAGAACCACATTCGTATTTATTACACTACTCGTATATAACTGATACATTGATCCTGAGAATGGATAATTCTCATTCCCTATCTTAATATCAGTAAGTGTCCAGTCATCATAATGGGATTCACGTCTGTATATAGCGAATGTCATATTCTCAAGTGTACTTGTCTGGCTGATTTCCGCTAATTTAGTCCAGTCTGTCTGTGACTGTATCCAGTAGACACCACCTTTAACGAAATTCTCTGCCTTAGTTACCTGTACTCTTGTATTCTTACCATCAACTAATTCTACATCTCCCTCTAGGACTTCTCCCTGACCTACTACAGTAGTATCTACATTAGCTGTAGGTTCATCACTTAAGAAATTATCTGTACCATTGTTACCCGTATTACTATTATTAGTATTATCATTATTAGTAACTGTGTTGTTATTCGATTTATTATCTGCATTATTATTTACATTGTTCTTAGAACTATTATATCCGTTGTTCTTATTAGAATTATACTTATTACCCGATGTCGTAGTCTCCTGAGTATATTTATCTGATGAATCTGTAATATTCTCACTATCTTTTGTTGTAGTCTCTTCACCATCTACATCTATAACGGCATCAGGTGCAGTTGTATCTTCTTCGACTGTCTCTTTCTCTGGTTCAGAAGTATCGCTTTCAACCACATTCTCGTCTGAAGCTTTACCACTTTCAGAGTCAGTTTTACCCTTATCCTTTATTTCTCCTGCTTTCGTTACTATCACACTATTTATATACTTAAATACTGTCCGATAACCATATACATTATCGAAACCTATAACCATCGTTATACATAAGATTATTGCAATTATCTGCTTTGTTCTTTTGCTCATAGACTAGCTTCCTCCATTTTTTAACAAAACGATATCTCAAAGATTTACTCATTCATTACTGTTGTAACCAGATCTTCAAACCACTTTCTACCTGTGGCATTAACAGGCTGACTGCTTAATGCACTCTTGAAATCTGCTGTTCTATAGAATGTAATATCAATGCTATAGTACGGAAGTACACTTATTATCATCGACATTGTTCCATCTCCATTATCTATAAGATATTTGTCATATTTGACATCATCTGTCGGTTCTCCTTTTGCCTCTGCTTCAGCAATCGCAGCCTGCTTAGCTTTCTCATCATGTTCTTTAGCTGCTAAATAGCTGTCATCATACTCATCTATTGTAAGGTAATTCGTATTCCATGTTACCTTAATCTCCTGTTTTGTTGCCGTTCCCTCATCTGTAACAACATCACCAATTGTTTTAATATTGTAGACATATCCCGATAAGTCTGTTACAAGTTTCTTCCAATTACTATCACTATATTGCTCGTTATCCTGTACCTTGAATTTAGCACTATCGATAGACATTTCCACATCTGTTATATGTCCCTTAAATATACCAAGAAGTCTGTATTCCTGATTCTCATCTTTATCCTTATATACATAATCAGGACTTATAGGATAAGCCATTACTAATACTCTGGCTGCCTCATATACTTCCTGTGATACCATCGATATCTGTACCGCAAATGTATCTGACTTAAGAGTTCCACCCTCTAATTTACCTGTCAGTTCTACCTTGCTTCCCTTACTATCAAGGCTGTGAACCGAACCATCATTAGATATAATGCTGTATTTTGCTCCGATTGGCTCATCTAATAATACACATTCTATTTTATATTCAATATCTAATTTATTCTCATTATATAAGATATTATTATCGTAGTTACGAATATCAAATGAAAGCGGTAAATTCGTCATTGCCCATGAACCGCTGTTTGTAAAAACATTAATTTTATTAAGTATTTCATCATTATTAACGATATCATCTATATTTGTGACACCTGTTGATTTTCTTAACTTATCACTTCCAAAATACAGATTAGAAGCAACAACTATTCCCTTGTTATTTCTTGATGCATAATATTTACCATATACTATACCTGTTATTCCTGCAAGTGCTATGACTAATAAGATTCCTGCTATTCTTCTGATTCTCTTTTTATTTAATGTTTTATTCTGCTTTGACAATTCTCTTCACCACCATCATTTGCAATTAACTATATTCTGTTTAACTGTGTTCTTTTTAACCACCGGTATATCTAAACAATAGTTTACTTTTCAACCGGCTTAGGCTGTTTAGCATTAACTACTACATATACAAGGTCTGTCTCCTTAGTATATTTACTGAAGTCTACACCATCCTGCCATGATATTTCTAACAGGTAATAATCATATTCATACTGGCTTACGCCATCTGAATTCTTATACTCAAGTGCTAATGGATTACCATTTGTATCATTCTGATATAAGAAATATTTTCCTTTGTTAAATATGCCTGTACCATCACTGCCAAATAACTCATTTAATCTTGTAGCTGTTTCATCTCTGGTATAACTAATTGGTGCAGCATTCGTCTCACCATCTTTAATCATCTTCTGCCAATATACATTATCAACACCATCAACTACTATACCATCCTCTGGTATATCTGACTCATCTGAATATGATGATTTCTTCAATTCATAAATATTATAATTAACTAACAGATTCTCTGTATATATGAATTCCAAATCATAATTAAAGTTCGATTCTCTCGCAATATCAATTGAACCATCTGATACATCATCAGGCTTCTTATTACTTACACAGAATACTATCTGTTTAACCTCTCCCGGATGAATGTTACCAACTGAGAATTGTAATGAATTCTTATCATCAGGATTAAGAAGATATAGGAAATATGGTGTCATTATCTTTATATCTTTCTTATCGGCATGATTATCTTTCGTGTAAAGATACCATGAGAAGGTTGCTGCTAAAGCTAAGATGCATACAACCGCTACCGTAATTATAAGAGGCTTCTTATGTCTATTCTTACCATTCCCACTTTCACTTTTCTCATTATCAGATGAAAGATTATTGTCGATATTATGATTCTCTGTCTCTATAATTTCAATATCACTAAGTATGTCAGACATATCAGCAGCATTTTCATTAGCTGTTCCTACTATGTTATCTGTCTCAATATCTATTATATTTTCTTCTTTAGCATTATCATTTTTAAGTATTTTCTTCATCTTTCAACCTGCTCTCTAATCATACGTTAATCTGTATTGCTAAATATTTCTCTTATTATCTGATTTTCTGTCTCTAAGTAGTATTATCTATTATCTGTATAACCACATATGTGGCTTTGTTATCTTATTTTTATTTTCTGAGTGATTCTACGTCAAAGTGGAATTTCAAGCTTTGGACATAATTACCAATATAGGTATCGTCCCAGTCATATGCTTCTATACTCTCACTTATCTCTCTTCTGATATTCACGATTTCTTCTTTCTCATTTATCATTGTACTAAATGTATATTTCTTGAATTCTTCATAGAAATCGCTATCCTCATTATATATATCAAGGCTCTTTGGTATATCTGTGAATTCATATGGCCAATACCAGTAAAGTGTTACATATTTAATCTCATTCTCATTAACGTCTCCTTTTATTCCCTTGAATTCGTTATATAAGAATAGACATTCATCACTATATGGTATTACATCTTCATATTCCTTGCTGTCATCATCATATGTCGCATAGAATTTCAGATGGCTCTCCACTAATTTCTTAAATTCTTCCTCTGTAAGACCTGAGCCGATATTTTCATATCCATCTATTAATTCAATTGATGGTGTTACGCTTATTGCATAACCTGTAGTTCTAGAAGTCTTAGATAATATCTTGAACTTTACAGTACCATATGCCCCTGGAGCTAAAGTATTATCCTCGATATTCTCCTGTTTAGCAATATCCAAATCAATTGAATACTTAATATTATCGCCTGTTCCAACACTCTTTAATGGAGCGTAATTCTCATCATCTATTTCTCCGGCACTTGCAGTATTCTCATCATCTACCTTAACCCACACATATAAATCTCCCAGATCATCTGCCTTAATATCCATCTCTTTAATAGAAGCAGGGGTTATGCCTTCGAACCATGCAACGGTTGCACCGAACATAACCACAAGTAGTACAAGACATAGCGATACAAGCATTACTGTTTCCTGCTTAAATATACGTTTCATACTACTTTCACTTCCTTTCAATTTCTAGCATTTCTTATCATTATCTTTTACTTTATTATCTTTTACTTTATTATCTTTTGTCCTGTTATTTAACTTAGCTTCATTATCTGCTTTCGTTTTATCATTGTTTTTTATCTGCGTTTTCTTAGTTCTCTTATTTATCTTATTATTAGCTTTTATTTTGTCATTAGCCTTCGTTTTCTTATAATTCATATCACCGAATACAAGTATCCTCATAAGCTGTTTAATATATGACAACAGACACAATATTAATGGAATGATTATAATTACGAAATAAACCATACTGTTTGAAAGCTTGATTATCAGGAAATTGATTACTTTACTAAATGGCACTTTACACACATATTTCCCGATAATATCATTTTTTCTTACTGTCTTATCATCAGGTGATGAAAACTTATCACCCTTGGTTATGAATACAACCTCTCCATTTTTATCTGTTTTTATCTCATATATTCTATGTGTGTTGTATTCTTCATATATTCTGTCATCATGTGATATAAAAGTTACTATATCACCGGGTTGTAACTTGTCCGGATTAGTTTTCTTAACAATTATACATGAACCTGAAGCAAATGTCGGCTCCATACTATCACTCACAATTCTTAAGAACTTATAATTGAATAATGATACTGATTGATACTTGTGTAATGAATATAACATTATGCATAGAACGGTAAATACTGTAACGAATAATACAGTTTCAAGAGTACCAAAAACCTTTGTAAAAATCTCTTTATTATTACCACGTTTTATTCTCTTATGCTCTTTCATTAATATCAACCATTCTTAAATTATATACTTATTCGCTGCTATCCGTTTTGGTTCTGTTACTCTTTCTTCGTAACTTCTCTACCTCATTAGCTTCTCTTTTCTTTCTCTCATCTATTGCAGTTAACTCATTATTAATGAGCCTTTTAAGGTTATCAATAGACATTCCACTATTATCGACTATCTCTTCTAATGATTGTCTTATATATTTAACATCAATATTTTTTTCTTTTTTCTTCTTATTAATATCAAGTTTATATGGATCTCCGACCTGATTATGAAGCATTGCATAATTAAATATAAATGAATCATAAATGTCTTTTTCAAATGCCTTTGAAATTACAGGCTCACGTTTAACTAAGTCTACTGTATATCCAACTTTATTATAACTGTAGATAAAATTCCATAACTTATAACATGCTTTATAATACATATTCTTCTTTATGGCATTAGTCTTTACAATTGGGTGTCTTACTGATGGCATAGTTCTCATTTCTGCGATAAATTCAGTAGATGCAAGACCATTTACCTGTCTGTGCACCTTAACAAGTCTCTGGAATATGTCATCATTATCTTTCTCATTCTTCTCATCGGACTGCTTATCTCTTATATTAACCTGTAACTTGTAATCTACAGTTTCAGTATAATTATCGATAATTGATTCCATCTTGAAGAATGCACCTAACTCATCTTTGGTATTCTCAAAGATTACATTATATCTCTTATTTACAAAATGCTGTAATTCTGCAATCAATGTACATATGAATCTGTTCTCGTAGATATTAAGACTCTCTTCCTTGAATACATTTAAGATTCTGTTAGGAATTACGGTTCCGTCCTCATCATATTTATCTATAAGATTACTGTGCTGTATGAGGTGTCTTAAAGATTCTGTCGTAATATTTCTAGCCATTGCCATATTAACGATTTCTCTGTCCTCTTCTATGAACTTTCTAGGGTTCATAACAACATGGTGTAATGACGGAAGTGCCTCTTCAATTGCACTTATCCATTCTTCGTCTATATTTTTAACTAATTTTACATATTTGAATGTACAAAAATTTGTACTTGTATCTAACAGATTGTAAAAATATTTATAGAAATCATCTTCTTTAACAACTTCACTGTCCATATTCTGAATCTTGTCATATACGTTCTGAACTACGTCTTTTTCTTCGTCAAAAGGTCTCAGCGATTTATCTTCCTGTTCATTATCATTTATGTTTGAAATATCTTCCACTGATTTACTCCTTTCGCATTATTCTGATTATCAGATGTCTCTTTATATATTGTTATCTTACATTGCACCACTCATTTTCTTAAGTCGCTGCAAATATTCCTTACTTATTCCGAAATTCTCTTCACCAAATGCATTGTTTAAGTAGATGATAAGTCCATCTAACTCATCTCTGATGAAACCAAGTCCGAGTGATTCGAATTTTCTTAAAATCTTCTTAGCAAACATAAAGTCAATACCATCGATTTCTGTTCCACCACATGCTACATAACATGGAACGAATTCCTTCATCTGACGTAAGATACGGTTACCAAATGTAAGTCTGAAATGTTCAATAAGATACTGGTCAAGTTTATCAAGTTCAAGTAAATATTCCTCTGAAATAGGATATTTAGCTTTAGCTTCCGCATACATTTCCTCCATATGAGTAAAGCTTAATCTCATTGGTTCTGTATCAGGTGCCTCAAATGCTTCTGCTCTTGCATCTAAGTCGATTGGAATAGCTCTATCGTACACCTTATCTGATACTGCAAATGTAGAGTCATCATTATTAATTGTTCCGACATACCATACATTTGATGGTATCCACACTTTACCCTCTATCATCTTGGCAGGATCGTTTGCTGCCTGTGAAGATACAACTGTGATAAATCTCTCATCTTCTCTTGGTAACTCAAGAATAGATAACATTTCTGCGAAGTAATACTCAACTCTCGCAATGTTCATCTCATCTAAGATGATTAACTTAAGTCCATCATGGTACTGTGCTTCATATAATGTCTTTAAGAAATCTGTCTCTGTATATTTCTTAGTAAAATCGTTATAGTAACCGAATAACTCTGTTCTGTCTCTCCAAGATGGCTGTACAGAACAGATAAGGCTCGGATCCTGTAAATACTGTCCTAACGCATATGGGAGTGATGTTTTACCTGTACCGGAAATACCCTGTAAGATAAGCATCTTAGCTGCACCAAATGTCGCAAATACCTGCTTAATTACTGTCAAATCATAGTATAAATGTAATCTTGAAGCTGCATAATTTCTGAAATTAATACATATCTCTTCAAGTGACATTGTCTTATTGTACTCGTATGGTTTGTAATCAGGTGCAAGGTACACTCTGTCCACACTTGATAATCTTGGAAATCTGAGTTCTCCTGTTTCAACCACTTCAGGTTTACTTTCATCCTTTTCTTCACTTTCTTTCTCAGGTGATACTAATTCTACCTTAATTGTATCAGCCTCAGCCTGACTAATCATCATTTCCTTAGCCATTGTATCTGCAATTTCTTCATCAGTCATATTGTCCGGATTCTCAGTTCCACTATATAACTTGTTAAGTTCAGGATTCTGCTCTAGTAATTCATCATTAACTTTTAATCCCATCTCTGAAATCTTCATAGCTAATATCTTATCTTTCTCATAATTAGCTTTCATAATTTCACGTTTAAGGGTTACAACTTCATCTTTCATCTTCTCATATTCGACAACGGGTACTTTAAATCTGAACAACACCTTAAGTCCCTTAAATATAAGGTAAAGCACTAATGCAATAAGTATATATATAAGAATATGAGTAATTATATATGCAATCCAGCCAAGTGGCGATAAATCCTTATAATATGTGCTGGAAAGTTTCTGGTAAAACTGAATGTCAAGTATTCCGAGAATACAATTCTTAAATGCTATACACAGATTGTATACATTATCAAATATTGACCTCATAAAATTATAAAAATAATAAAAATAAGCATTCATTTAGCTACCTCATCATATGATTCTTTAGTTTCCGTTTGTAATATAAGTAAGATTCTCTGTTGAAATAAACTGTATCTGTCCTTTCATTGTATCAGCAGCAATCTGGTTTACACAGTCTACATCTGTTCCTTCAATCCACATTCTAAGAGTACATTCAACATCATCGCCCTCTTTAATTGTGCATATAGAACCTGACTGTGCTTCTGTTCCATCCTTGCCATCTCCTACGAAACTCTTTGTAGAAAGCTGTTTTAATGTATCATATTCTCCATATTTTTCACCTGGTTTGTTTGTATATTTTACACTATTATTTTCATTAAATGTATTATGTTTCTCTGAGTTTGGTTCATATATAACTACATCACCTGTCTGAGTATTCTTAAATTCAAAACTTATTCTTATTGAATAGGCTGCTGTCTCTCCTGTTGCATCAGCTTTCTTTATAATATATGTTCCTGTTGTATCATCAAATGTTGCACCATTAATCTCATCCTGACTCATACCAATGAAATGAATGTCATAATACTTTGCTTTATCTGAATCAACGTTATCACTACCTGCTCTTAAGAAGAATTTCTTCTCATAGATATATTTAGTATGAAGTTCTTTATTCTGGTTTTCATCATTCTCGTCAAGATAATCTAAGTGGTCAACTTTACCCTCAAGATATACAGGTTTGAAGAATTTTAATCCATCTTGTGTTGTTACGGGGCTTAAATACATCTTAGCTTTATCTTCATCAGATACTCCATCGAATAATCCTATGGCATCCTTATATTCTTCCGGTTTATCTACACCATTATCTACCGTAACATTTGATATCTGTAAGTTACCAATAGTATCTGCTGTAAATTCCGAACTTGTAATCTTTGGTGTGTTAGTAAGTTTATACCATGCATATGATGCAACCGAAATTACTAATACACTTACTATTATCATCGAAATTGTCATTGTTAATTGTTTTCTTCGCTGTCTTTTTTCTTCACTTGTCTTTTTGTTTTTCATATTCTCACTCTACCTTTCCGGTTTTTATCCCTAATTCTTTTTCTCTGTTGAAATGAACTGAATCTGTCCTGCAATCATATCTGATGCAATTGAGTTAGTACAATCATTATCTGTACCCTCAATCCATACTCTCATTGTTACTAATGTATCTTTATTCTCATCTAATGTAAATAGCTTTTCTGATTCATTTGCCTTAGGACTCTTCACAAATGTTCCATCCGCATTCTGCTGATACAAATTGGCATATGAGCCATATTCACTTCCTATACCGTTTATTGCTCTGTTTGTGTCACTGTTATGTGTGTTGCAATTTGGTTCATATACATATGTCTGTCCATCAGGAAGTGTGAAGCTGATTCTTATTGCATTTGCTGCTGTATCTCCACTGCTTGTCGGCTGATATATAAAGCAACCATTTGTTTTGTTATTAGACTGTACACCATAAAGTGCTACATCATATGTTCTCTTAATCTCTGCTACATTGTTCTTGGAATTACTTCCGGCTTTTAAGTAAAATGTTTTCTCATAAATATAATACTTTGTAAGCTGTGTTCTGTCTGTAAGCTGCGTAACTGAATTAACTGTATTAGTAAGCGGCTCAAAATTAGGTATGTAGAAATTCACACCGTCTCTCGATGTTACAGGACTTAAGACAATACTTGACATCTTAGTTCCCGTTGCATTATTCAGATTAAGTGCATCTGAATATGTTCCCGGTCCATTACCAAGGTCATCGGCTATCTGTAAGTTACCCTGATGATCTGCAATCAACGATAAATTCTCTACTCTTGCTCTGTTACTTATCGTAAACCATGCCCACACACCTACATTTGCTGTAAGCACAATTAAAAACGCAAGAAAATATACTCTTCTTTTTGGTATTTTTTTCTTTTTCTTCTTATCTTTTTCCATCATAAGCCTCCATTCTTCTCTTCTAATACTCTATCGAATCTTTAATCTTCAATATAATCAAATCCCATATAGACTTCAACCCATCCACCGATTATGTCATCTGTACAGTCAGGGTCTTCACCTTCGTACCACATTACAACAGTATATTTATCTACTTCTTTATTTTCTATCTGTTCTCTGACTCCATTGCATATCGTCTTCTTTGAAACGAATGGCTCTGCTGTCAGTTTATTTGCAAAATTTATATCCTGTGCATATGAAACTTCATCTTTGCTTATTCCTGCTTCATCATTACTTATAGTTTCATATTGAGAAGGTGTCGATGCGACATCTGTAAATGGAAATTCATATATCGAATATTGTTTCTCAGGCTCTCCATTGTCTCCAATCATCGCATATGTTGTCTGTTTTCCGTTTACAAATACCATTACCCATAGTGCTTTCTCAGCATTTTTAGATGAACGCCTTATATTAATCGACCATTGGTAATCTTTCGTCTTACCCGTTTCATTTGTAAGATAAAATGTATGTGCAACATAGTTCTGTCCATCATGTACACCATCGACTTCATCAACATCATTTGCTATATCGAATACATTAATATTATCTGCCACAACCGCTTCACTTCTAAGACAGACTAACTTTTCTTCGAAACTGTCTCTGTTAGCTAAGTAGAAACCATCTTTTGACATATTACTGTCTAGACTTATAACAAATTCTCCGGCTCCTGTATAGAAAGATGACAGAATAAATAAAATAGTCAAAATCGCTGTAATAATTATTACGCCCTGCCATGCTGCTCTTACCCTGAACATACTTCTCGTAATACTTATTCCACCCATATACCAGTGTTTGAATCTGTTAAGCAAATCAAACCTGCTTAGGAATGAACGTCTGATTTTCTTACCGTCAGGATTATCTATGTTATCCTTATCCTGAACGTTCTTATCTCTATTCCTTTTGCCTTTATTCTTTTTTTCTTTTTTATTCTTATCCTTTTTATTCTTATCATTTTCTTCAGGTACATTTATGTCTTTCATATCTAAATCTTTAGTACCTTTATCACTCATATATTACCACCTTCTTTATATTTTCTTCATACTTGCTCTAAATAAGTCAACTAACTCCGGATCAAACTGTCTGCCTGACTCCTTAGTTATTATCTCTATCGCTTCTTCCTTAGATGTCTGCTTCTTCTTATATGGTTTCCAGCTTGTTATTCCATCATAGGTATCTGCAATAGCACAAATTCTCGCCTCATATGGTATCTCCTCACCCTTTAATCCTTTCGGGTAACCGTTGCCGTCCCATCTCTCATGATGATACAATGCAACGTTCATAAAATGCTTCATAACTGCATTATTAAAAGGCTTCTTATAAATGCTATCCATTGCCGGAATCGCATTTATAGCGTGGTCCTTTATTAACTGAAATTCTTCATCTGTAAGCTTCTCTACCTTATTAAGAACTGCAAATGGAATATAGACTCTTCCGATATCATGATATTTAAAAATATCTCTGCTATATTTTTCGAATTCATATCCAAGTTCCTTATGAATCCTGTCAGCATCTATATCATAGATAAATCTGAATAATATCTCTGAATAATCGCCAACTCTTTGCATATGTTCCCTGGTCTCTCTTGGAATTACACTGCACAAACTATTGATTGTAGGATAACAATCTATCTTAGTACTTTTCATCTGACTCTTGTCACTTACAAACAACAGTTTCACCTTCTTTCGTTTCATTTCACACACTTACGTTCATCAGTTTATAATAAACATCGACATTTTTCAATTATTTTTTACCATATTCCTTGAATTTTGTCTACCAATTCGGCCATTTTATGCCACTAATATGATATTATGCATATACAATACATATACAATTGTTTTTAAGTTCTTGTAAGTTTTTATTACAAATGGTATTCTTATACTATAATTCAGGTGTTTTTATTTATAAGTATTCAATTCATAGATAACATATTTATTATAAGTAAAATAACATTCAAAAGAAACGAGGTAATTATGAGTATTAAAAATATTTTCTATAAACAACGTGAAGATTTCGAAAAGTCAGCTTCTAAAAGAGACATAGAATTTGACTTTCCAGACAACATACTGGAATATAAGGATATTTCTTATTCAAATGACGGACTTAAAGAACATAGATTAGATATATTCCGTCCAAAAGATATGGAGAATACTATTCTCCCTGTAATTGTTAACGTCCATGGTGGCGGACTGATTATGGGAAATAAGGAATTTAACAGATTCTTCTGTGCGAGACTTAGTTCAATGGGCTTCTTAGTATTTAGTATTGAATATCGTCTTGTCCCTGATTGTATGATTTATGAACAATTATCAGATATCACAATGGCAATGAATTTTATCTCTGATAACATCTCCCTGTACAATGGCGATACTGAACATATTTATGCTGTCGGTGACAGTGGCGGCGCGTGCCTGCTTACATATCATACGGCTGTTGATAATTGCGAAACTGTTGCAAATGCAGCAAATGTAGAACCATCTCATCTTAGAATCAATGCTCTTGGTCTTATAAGCGGTATGTTTTACACAACACGCTTTGACCAGATAGGTATGTTCTTACCTAAATATGTCTTTGGCAAGAATTATAAAAAAGGAAATTTTGCAAAATATGTTAATCCTGAACATAAGGATATTGTAACTTCATTGCCACCTTGTTTTCTGGTAACAAGCGCTAATGACAATCTTTCACACTATACATTGAATTACGAGAAAGCCCTTGCTAAATATAATGTCCCACATAAATTATTGAATTTTCCTAAGAATCCGAAACTGACACACGCCTTCAGTGTGTTCTATCCATTCTTAGATGAAAGTACAAAGACTATTGAGGAAATGGTGGAGTTTCTAAGGAAATACTGATAAAATTTAACTTTAAAATACAATAAGATGTCCGTCTATGATATGTACTTTCATAGACGGACATCTTTATTTATCCTAATCGATTTATTCGAATGGAACTACTGCTCCATCGTATGTTTCGTTGATGTATTCTTTAATTTCATCTGATTTTAATACTTCAACTAATGCTTTGATAGCATCTTTGTTTTCATTGCCTTCTTTAACTGCAATTATGTTTACATATGTCTGTGCTGCTTCTGAATCTGCTTTTTCACTTGCAAGTGAATCTTTTCCTACTGAGAAGCCTGCCTGAAGTGCATAGTTACCATTTAATACAACATATGCTGTTTCATCAACTACTCTTGCTACCTGTGCTGCTTCGAGTTCTACGATTTTAACATCATATGGATTATCAACGATATCATTAACTGTAGCTTCAAGACCTACACCATCTTTTAACTTAATGATTCCGTTATCCTGTAATAACTGTAATGCTCTTGCTTCGTTTGTTGTATCATTAGGAACTGCGATTGAATCACCTTTTGCAATATCATCTAAAGATTTCTTTTTACCAGGATAGATTCCAAATGGCTCGTAATGTATTCCACCTGCATTTACAAGGTGTGTACCTTTTTCTTTATTAAATGATTCTAAGTATGGAATGTGCTGGAAGTAATTAGCATCAAATTCTCCACTCTCTACAACCTGGTTTGGCTGAACATAATCATCAAATACTTTAATCTCTAATTTGTAGCCTTTCTTCTCTAATAATGGTTTAGCTTTCTCTAATATTTCAGCATGTGGTGTTGCTGATGCAGCGATTTTAATTGTTTTATCATCTTTCTTAGATTTTCCGCAGCCTGTTAATGAGCTTGCTAATATTACACCTGTTAATGTTGCTACTAAAATTTTCTTAAATGTCTTTCTCATATTCTTTTCCTCTTCTTTCTCTTTTATTTTATATAAAGACCTATTAAATAAGTCTTATAAGCTGTTAAATTGTTAATTGTAATAAACTATATTTTTAGGTTATGTCTGACTTTATTTTATTAATGTTTCTGCTTTGTATTTATCATCTAATTATTTACGTTTATCAAGACGATTTGCTATTAACATTCCGATTGACTGGAATATCTGAACTAATACCACAAGTAATACTACTGTAACTATCATAATATTTGTCTGATATCTGTAATAACCATATCTTACAGCGATATCTCCAAGTCCACCGCCGCCTACGGTTCCTGCCATAGCTGAATATCCAAGTATTGTACCGATTGCTATCGTTGCACCCGTAATAATAGATGTTCTTGCTTCTACTAAAAGCACTTTTATAATAATTCTGAATGTTGAAGCTCCCATAGACCTTGCTGCTTCTATAACACCTGCATCTACTTCTTTTAATGAAGATTCAACCATTCTGGCTATAAATGGAATAGCTGCTGCTACAAGTGGAACTATCGTGGCTGTTGAGCCATAACTTTGTCCTAATAAAAGTCTTGTAAATGGTATCAGTAATATTAACAAAATTAAGAATGGGATACTTCTTACGATGTTGGCAATTATATCTAATACCTTGTATATTACTGCATTCGGTTTTAATCCATCTTTTCCTGTCACACACAGTAACACGCCCATTGGTAAACCTATAAGATATCCAAAGAATGTAGAAACCAATGTCATATAAAGTGTTTCGTAAATTCCCTGTTTTATCATTTCTATAACTTCCGGAGTAAACATTTTAAGCACCCTCCTTCCACTTTTCATCAATGACTTCTAATTCAATATTTCGTTCTTTCAGATATTCCTGTATCTCTGAAAGCCTTGTGAAATTCTTCTGAAATTCAAGAATCATTTCACCTTTTGCCACACCACCAACATTTTTAGTTGATGCCTTCAGAATATTGACCGGTTCATTGAATTTAAGAATCATATTTGCAATTACCGGCTCAAATGCTGAATTTTCCGAATAAACAATTCTTATTCTTGTTCCATTCTGTATGTTATCTACTACATCATAACTTTCTTTATCTGATAAGCTATCGCTGTCTGTACTAAGAAGTTCTTTCGCAACATCTGACTTAGGGTGATTAAATATCTCAACCGTATCGCCCTGCTCTACGATTACTCCCTCTTTCATAATTGCCACTTTAGTACATATCTCTCTGACAACTGACATCTGATGTGTAATGATTACTATTGTTATTCCAAATTCTTTATTAATCTTCTTAAGCAATTCTAATATAGAAGATGTTGTCTGTGGGTCTAATGCACTTGTTGCCTCATCACAAAGAAGTATCTTAGGATTAGTAGCTAATGCTCTTGCGATTGCAACTCTCTGCTTCTGTCCTCCTGAAAGTTGTGCCGGATATGCCTTAGCCTTATCCGAAAGTCCTACTATCTCAAGAAGTTCTTCTGCTCTTTTTCTCGCTGCTTTCTTAGATGTACCCTGTATATATAAAGGAAAACAAATGTTGTCAATTACTGTTTTCTGCATTAACAGATTGAAATGCTGGAAAATCATTCCGATGTTTTCTCTTTTCTTTCTAAGCTGTCGGCCTGATAAAGAGGATAATTCCTGTCCCTGGACTTTAACTGTTCCTTTAGTCGGACGTTCCAAATAATTCATACATCGGACAAGTGTACTTTTTCCTGCACCGGACATTCCGATTATTCCAAAGATTTCTCCTGCTTCGATTGAAAGACTTACATCATTTAAAGCATGTACTTCTCCGCCTTTTGTCTTAAAGGTTTTATATAAATTCTCTATTAAAATCTCAGACATTTCTTTACCTCCATTTCATTTATATTTTCTTTTCATATTTCATCCTTACAAATCTATGGAAATATTTATTATTACTATTCCTATATGTTTTGTATGATTTCTTATGTCTAGTGATTTTACATTGAACAGCACTAATTGTCAACTATATTTTCTGATTTGTATAATATGTATTTCCTATGGTTTGTTATAGGTTTAAACTATAACGCAGTTTATTTCCGCTAAATATGGGGAATTTTCAATATATTAAAGTGATAAAAGCTGTACATCAACGATTTTGTTCTACTCACCATTATCAGAACTACATCTGACTTACGGTGCTTAGTACATTATTCGTTAACATACAGCCTTTCTGCGCACACTACTTCTTATTCAGTTAATTTAAATCTCAGGTAATCTATATCTTCTATGCATTTCTCATTTGAATGTATCTCATCTAACAATACATTTCTCTTCTGTTTCAGAAGTCTTAATCTTACCGATTCTGTGTCATCACCTGCTAATTGCAATTCCATATATTTCTTTATTTCATCATTATTAAAGCCAATATTTCGAAGTGTCATTATTATGCTGATTATTTCTAAATCGTCGTCATTATATTCCCATTCTTCATCAGACTTTTTAGTTTTTTTGCATAAATTCCACATTTCATATTCCTCAAGAACTTCTATTGGAATGTTATATTTCTCGCTTACTTCTTTGATTGTCATACAATGCAAACTCCTAACTCTGCTTAGCTATCTGATATGCGATATTTGATATACTCTTTACTATCTCATATACTTATTGCTCTTGATATATGCTTTTATTCTTATATATTTTTATTTCTTATTTCAATATGCCAATTTCTAAATCGTTAATCCAACTTGCAATATCATCCATCGTTGCATTGCTGCTAAATCTCTGTCCATCTTTCCAGGTTGCACCATCTGTTGATTTTACTAAATTATCTGCACTTGAACCTATACCGCTGCTTGCCGATGTGCAAAACGGAACTATTATCTTACCCTCGAAATTATAACTTTCCACAAATGTATTCATAATCTTAGGTGCTTTTCCCCACCAGATAGGATAGCCGATAAATACAATATCATATTGGTCTAAATTATCTATCTTGCCTGAAATTGCAGGACGTGCCGATGAATCATTATTCTCTACCGAACATCTGCTATTATCATCATTGTAATCAATATCTTCATCTGTATATGGCTGCTCCGGAACAATCTCATATAAATCTGCACCTGCAATATTTGCAATTTCCTTAGCAATATTTTCAGTTGTATGTGTTACCGAGAAATATGCCACTAATACTTTCTTATTTCCATTACCATTATCTGAATTCTTATCCTCTGCCCCCTGTGTCTCATCTGATGATAAATCTTTATTCTCCGTATTCTCTGAATTATCATTTGAAACATTCTTATCAGCCTGTCCATTATCGGTCACGTCAGCTTTATTAGAAGTAGCCTTTTCATTATTCCCTTTCTTATCCGAACTTCCACACGCTGTAAGTATTAAAACCATTGTTAATATTAGTGATATAATTTTTATTTTCTTCATATGAACCTCCATTTAAACCTCTATTTCTTTAACAACATCTAAAGTATACTACTCATATTAATTTGGTGTCTAATACCTCTTATCTTGTTTATGATATGCCTTTTATGTATTTCTTGGCAATATCTAAAAATACTGTTGCAGCCTTAGAAAGTGGTCTGTTCTTCTGCCATACCAATACACAGCCTGTCTCTAATGCCGGTGCAAATGGCACAAAGCTAAGATGTTCATAATCGTGGCTTATTTTAAAACATAAAGCAACTCCGATTCCATTTTCCACCATTACTGCTGCATTATTTAATAAATTGTATGTACCGGCAATCTTGAGATTATCATAATATCCACCAAACCAGTTCGACAATTCATTTCTTACCATCTCACGCTTCGCCATAAGAAGTGGTACATTTGCCAAATCTTCCGGTGTCACATACTCTTTCTCTGCTAATTTTGAATCATTTCTCACTAATACACCCCATCTTTCTTTTCTGTCCAGACGGATAAAATTATATTTAGATATGTCCACAGGTTCGGTCAAAAGCCCGATATCTACAATTCCTTTATCCATACGTTCCTTAATATCATCAGCTATTGCCGTATACATTTCATATTGCACAAGTGGATATTCCTTTTGAAATTCAGCAATTATTTTCGCAAGTTCATAGACACTCATAGTTTCAGCACTTCCAAATACTATCTCACCTGCTATCTCTTCCTGCCTCTCCGTAAATTCTCTCTCTGTCCTGTCCGCCAATGTAACTATATCCTGCGCACGTTTCTTCAATAACATTCCATCTTCCGTAAGATATACATTGTGCTTGCCCCTTTTCAATAATTTAGTTCCTAACTCCTCCTCAAGCTGCATAAGTTGTCTCGAAAGCGTCGGTTGTGTAATATGTAGTAATTCTGCTGCCTTCGTTATATTTTCCTCCCTTGCCACAGTATAATCTCTCGGAATCTCTAAGCACCATTCTATAAGGCTTTCGGATTCCTTTTTTTATAAAATCCCCCACTTTTTTATCAAAAAAC
>OMVQ01000066.1 GCA_900314555.1 uncultured Eubacteriales bacterium
AGTGTGTGGCATTGAATGAACTCAAATAATCAAAAGAGCCGAAAAAGATATCTACAAATTAGCAATTCTAACAAAAGTTTCGATATTTATATTTGCAAATTTATTTATACAGATGATTTAATTCTATTATGTATGTACGAAGTTTGAATTATATATATCAATAAAAAATCAATAATAAAATACTTAAAAATGCCTAAAACTTATTGAAAATGTAAAAATGTAAAAAAAATGTGAATTTCTCAAAAAAGTTCTTCCATATTTTAAAGATATTGTATATAATTAGACAAGGTATCTCTTGAAATAGGTAGATTCAGAAAAGTATAACCATAAAATTTATATTTATGGTTTAATATTTATTTGTAAATAGTAATATTATATTTACAGACAGCCGATAGATAAATATTATGAGAGATAGTTAAAATTACTTGATTATGACTAGACTTTAAATAGATTTAAACATTTATTCGATTTATTCAATTGAAGAATTCGATGGAAGAGACTTGAAAGGAGATTTGTATGTTAACTACAGATATTGGAATTGATTTAGGAACAGCAAGTATTTTAGTATATATTAAAGGTAAAGGTGTAGTATTAAAAGAGCCTTCAGTTGTAGCATTTGACAGAGACACTAATAAGATTAAAGCTATTGGTGAAGAAGCAAGATTAATGATAGGTAGAACACCAGGTAATATTATCGCAGTAAGACCATTAAGACAGGGTGTTATTTCTGATTATACAGTTACAGAGAAGATGCTTAAGCATTTTATCCAGAAAGCAATCGGAAAGAGAACATTTAAGAAACCAAGAATCAGTGTATGCGTACCAAGTGGTGTTACAGAAGTAGAGAAGAAAGCTGTAGAAGATGCTACATTACAGGCAGGTGCAAGAGAGGTTGCAATTATTGAAGAGCCTATAGCAGCAGCTATCGGAGCAGGAATAGATATAACAAGACCATGTGGAAATATGATTGTCGATATAGGTGGTGGTACAACAGATATAGCCGTTATTTCACTTGGCGGAACAGTTGTAAGTACATCTGTTAAAATAGCAGGTGATGATTTCGATGAAGCAATCGTAAGATATATGCGTAAGAAACATAACTTATTAATTGGTGAGAGAACAGCCGAAGAAATCAAGATTAAGATTGGTTCAGCATTCAAGAGACCAGAGGTTGTAACTCTTGATGTAAGAGGAAGAAACCTTGTAACAGGTCTTCCTAAGACTATAACAGTTACTTCAGATGAGACAGAAGAAGCATTACGTGAGACAACTTCACAGATAGTTGAAGCAGTTCATGGTGTACTTGAGAAGACTCCACCTGAATTAGCAGCAGATATCGCTGACAGAGGAATCGTTCTTACAGGTGGTGGATGCTTATTACAGGGATTAGAAGAACTTATAGAAGAGAAGACAGGTATTAATACAATGACAGCAGAAGACCCAATGACAGCAGTTGCTATCGGAACCGGTAAATTCATTGAATTTTTAAGTGACGGTCCTATAGAATAGACTACGAAGATGCCGGAGGGCAGAATGGAGAAGGCGAATGGTACGAGGACTTTACACAGCTTATACCGGAATGTTAAATCAGCAGTACAGATTAGATACGATAACGAATAATCTTGCAAATGCGACTACAACCGGATATAAAAGAGAGGGTGCAACATCAAGAGCATTTGATGATGTGCTTGCTATTAAAGTTAAAGACAGTTCGGTAGGTTATATCAACCAGAACATTGGAAAGATGAGTCTTGGTGTTAAAATCGGCGAGAATTACGTTGATTATTCACAGGGTTCATTGGTTGAGACTGAGAACACATATGATTTAGCATTAGAGGGAAATGGATTTTTCTCTATATTATTCACGAATAAGAATGGTGAAGACGTAGTAAAGTATACCAGGGACGGTAGTTTTGTTGCAGATGCAGAGGGAACACTTAGAACTAAAGATGGTGACTACGTGTTAAATGATGCAGGTACAGAGATTGTTGTACCTACAGATGCAGAAGAAGTCCGCATCGACGAATTAGGAAATATTTACGCAGATGGTGAATATGTAGATACGCTTGGAATAACTGATTTCGAGGATTATAATTATCTTGCGAAAGATACAGGTGAGAATTATCTTATAGCTGTTGATGGTGCTACAGAGACAGAATGGTCAGGTAAGATACATCAGGGCTATACAGAAGCTTCTAATATCAATGTTGTATCAGAAATGGTCGAGATGATAGAGATAGCAAGAGCATATGAATCTAGCCAGAAAGCTGTTAAGACTATGGATGAGATGATGGATAAATCAGTTAATAATGTTGGTAAATTAGGATAGAAAACCAGCAAATTACAGTAAGGAACAGATATAAACTAATAAAATGGATAATATGGTTATCAGATTATATGTTTATGCCGATAATCTATCTATATAGATTATGTGTTGGAGGTACGTGTTATATGGTAAGGTCATTATGGACTGCTGCATCAGGAATGAGAGCGCAGCAGACAAATGTAGATACAATTTCGAATAACTTTGCAAATGTTAATACAATAGGTTACAAGAAAGAAACAAATCAATTTAAGTCATTATTATATCAGACAATTCAGGCAAAGACTACAAGTGCAAATGGTGATACAAAACCTGTAGGCGCACAGGTAGGTTTAGGTGTAAAGAATGCAGCAATTACATCAATATTTAAACAGGGCAATATCAATACTACAGAAGTAGATACAGATTTTGCGATTGAGGGTAAAGGCTTCTTTACAGTCCAGGGATTAGACGGAGAGACATATTATACAAGAAACGGTGCATTTAACTGGGCAACAAGTACAAGCGGTGGCGTTGTCTTAGCTAATTCAGAGGGACTTCCTATTTTAGATGCTGATGGTAACACAATAGAATTTGATACAGGAGAATATGACGTATCAGAGATTTCGATTGATAGTAACGGTAATATATGTTACCCTGATGCAACGGGTAATCCACAGTCGTTAGGTATTCAGATTGGACTTGTACAGTTCGCTAATCCATCAGGACTAGAGAAACAGGGAAGCACATTATATAAAGCAACAGAGGCTTCAGGTGAGGCTGTATATGAAGATGAGAATACATTGAAGAGAAGTAAATTACATCAGGGCTGCTTAGAGGCTTCAAATGTACAGGTGGTAGATGAGATGGTTAATCTTATCGTGGCACAGAGAGCTTATGAACTTAACTCTAAGGCAATAACTACATCAGATACAATGATGCAGCAGGCTAACCAGTTAAAGAATTAAGGATATTATATATCCGAAAGGAATGATATATAAATGAGTATGTCGATTGATAACTATGTAGGTCAGTTAGGTGACTTATATAACAATACAAATAATACTACAGCAAGTAAATTAGAGAACTCATTGTCAACTGATTATTCTAAGGCAAGTGATGAAGAATTAATGGAGGTATGCAAACAGTTTGAAGCATATTTCCTAGAACAGGTTATGAAAGGAATGGAGTCAATGATTCCTAAGAGTGATGATGACGAAGATTCCTCAATGACTCAGACAGTAGATTTCTTCAAAGATACAATGTATCAGGAACTTGCAAGTAAGAGCACAGAGACACAGGGCTTAGGACTTGCACAGACCTTGTATGAATCGATGAAACGTGAATATAAAATTTAAAGATACAATTTATAATACAAACAATACATAAGAAGTGGAGCTTGAACTATGGAAAACGTAAAGGGGTATATAGAGAAAATTGTATATAGAAACGAAGAAAATGGCTATACGGTTATGTCTGTCAATGCTGACGGTGAAGAGATAACCTGTGTAGGCATTTTTCATTATATCGGAGAGGGCGAATATTTAGAACTTCAGGGAGAATACATAGAACATCCATCGTATGGCGAACAGTTAAGTGTTAAAGAATACGAGATAATTGCACCTGAAGATGAGATTTCCATGATTCGATATCTTGGTTCCGGAGCGATTAAAGGTGTAAAGATTTCGACAGCGACTAAGATAGTTAATAAATTCAAGAAAGATACTTTCAGAATTATGGAAGAAGAGCCTGAAAGACTGGCTGAGATAAAGGGAATAAGCCTTAACAAAGCTAAAGAGATAGCTACGCAGATGGAAGAGAAGAAAGATATGCGTAAAGCTATGATTTTTCTTGGACAATACGGAATATCAATGTCACTTGCAGTTAAGATATATAATTTCTACGGACCGGGACTCTATGATGTAGTAAGAGTTAATCCGTATAAAATGGCGGACGATATAGACGGAATAGGCTTTAAGATTGCAGATGAAATCGCATCGCACGTAGGGATAAATACAGACTCGGATTTCAGAATAAAAAGTGGAATATTGTATGCACTGCAACAGGCAGGAATAAATGGAAATGTCTATCTGCCTTATAATCAGCTTGTACGTCAGGCTGAGGAATTACTTGGCCTTACTGAGGTGAATTTAGATAAGCATTTAACAGATTTATCTATAGATAAAAGAATTATAATACGTGAAGAAAATGATGATAAAGTTGTATATGCATCTAAATTCTATTTTACGGAATTAAGCATTGCCAGATACTTAAATGACTTAAATGTAAGTTCGAAAACAGACGAGAGAAAAATTATAGAAAAATTAAATGAAATAGAAGATAGCGAGGGCATTGCGTTAGATGAGATGCAGGAGAGGGCAGTAATTGAAGCTGTCAAATGTGGCCTGTTAATAATTACAGGTGGACCGGGAACCGGTAAGACTACAACTATTAAGACTATAATCAGATACTTTGAGAATCAGGGAATGGAGATTTTACTGGCAGCACCGACAGGCAGGGCAGCTAAGCGAATGAAAGAGACGACAGGCTTTGATGCAGTAACGATACACAGATTGTTAGAGCTTAATGGTAATCCTGATGAGGGACAGAATGGACAGTTCGAGAGAAATGAATTAAACCCTTTAGAGGCAGATGTAATTATAATAGATGAGATGTCGATGGTAGACATTTTCCTTATGCAGTCGTTACTTAAAGCTGTAACAGTTGGTACTAGACTGATTCTTGTAGGTGATGTGAACCAGCTTCCGTCAGTAGGCCCTGGCAATGTACTTAGAGATATAATTATGAGCGAAACATTTAATGTGGTGTGTTTAGAAAAGATTTTCAGACAGGCGGCAAGCAGTGATATCGTAATAAATGCCCATAAGATTAACAGAGGTGAAGAGGTAAATTTAGCTAAGAAAAGCAATGATTTCCTATTCATAAGAAGAGAAGATGCCGACAGTATAATAAGTGCAATGCTTACACTTATAAGAGAAAAACTGCCACCATATGTAGAGGCAGATGTAAATGATATTCAGGTACTTACACCTACAAGAAAAGGCTTATTAGGTGTGGAACGTCTGAACTCAATTCTGCAAAGATTTCTTAATCCACCTGATAAGTCAAAAATCGAGAAAGAGATGGCAAACTGTGTATTCCGCGAGGGTGATAAGGTAATGCAGATAAAAAATGATTACCAGATTCAGTGGGAGATGAGAGGTAAATACGGAATTGCTGTTGACAGTGGAATGGGTGTATTTAACGGTGATGTCGGCATAATAAGAAGAATTAATAATTATACTGAATATTTAGAAGTCGAATTCGAAGAAAATAAATTCGTAATGTACAGTTTTAAGCAGCTAGACGAATTAGAGTTAGCTTATGCGGTAACCATACATAAATCACAGGGAAGCGAATATCCGGCAGTTGTTATGCCGATGTATCCGGGACCTAGAATGTTAATGAACAGGAATCTTTTATATACGGCAGTTACCAGAGCAAAGAAATGCGTGTGTATGGTAGGTGTACCTGAAGTATTTATGCAGATGAAAGCTAATGACAGAGAACAGACGAGATATTCGGGACTTAGATGGCGAATACAGGAACTTGTGCAGGAGGAAGCGTAATAGTCGCTCGGAAATGAGGTAAATATGGGATTAGGGATGAATTTTAATGTGGACTTTAATGGAATAATATTTCCAAGAAGATGTCCGATATGCGATAAGATATTGGAATTTAACGGAAAGCTGATATGTGAAAAATGCAGAGATAAATTAGTGTATATTAATGAACCCAGATGTAAGAAATGTGGTAAGCAGTTGATTAAAATGGAAGATGAATATTGCTATGACTGTAAGATGAAGAAGCATTTGTATAAAGAGGGTGCAGTTCCTTTTATGCATATCGGTGAAATTAAGAAATCAATATATAAGATAAAATATTGTAATAAAAGAGAGTACATAGACTTCTATGCAGATGAAGTGGTAAAAAGATGTGGCAGCATAATAAATGAATGGAATTGTGATGCGCTAATACCGGTACCACTTCACAGACAAAGGAAACTGAAACGAGGCTATAATCAGGCGAAAATTATAGCTGATAAATGTTCGAAAAGGTTAAATATACCTATCAGAAATGACGTTTTAGTAAGAACAAAGAATACAAAACCGCAGAAAGAATTAAATGATACAGACAGAAAGAAAAATCTGGAAAATGCTTTTAAAATGGGCAAAAATGTAGTAAAATTAACTAAAGTTATACTGATAGATGATATTTATACTACAGGAAGTACAATAGATGCGTGTACAGCTGTTTTACTTAGGTCAGGAATAAGAGAAGTATATTATGTGGCATTAAGTATTGGAACCGGGTATTAATTAAATCCGGATAATACAGGCGGAAATGGAGGACAACGATGGACGTAAGAAATTGTAAGGAATGTGGGAGATTATTTAATTATATTGGCGGACAGAGATTATGTCCTGCCTGTAAGGATAAACTAGAAGAAAAATTTGCACAGGTCAAGAAATATATAGAAGATAACAGAACTGCACAGCTTCAGCAGATTTCGGAAGATAATGATGTGAGTATACAGCAGATTAAACAGTGGGTAAGAGAAGAAAGACTTGCATTTACGGAAGATTCGATGGTCGGAATAGAATGCGAGAGCTGTGGCTGCACTATAAAAACAGGAAGATTTTGTGAAAATTGTAAGAAGGCAATGGTTAATAACTTGGGTAATGCATATAAGAAGGAAGCACCTGCTATGCAGAGACGCCAGAGAAGTGACAGAGATGAAAGGGCGAAGATGAGATTCTTAGATAACTAGATGACTTTTTCGACTCTTTTGATTATTTGAGTTAATTCAATGCCATACACTAAAAATGAGATGTCCGTCTATGACACACACACTAGATTAAGGAATTATGAAAGCGTGGGTTATAGACGGACATCTTGCCTTAAGTGTATGTCTATTGAGTGTACACAAAATTTGAGTAATTTATTTGTAGAGGAGTTTTATTATTTTATCTATAAAGTAAATTTAAACTTTGCCGATATTTAAAATATAGCTAAATATAAAATCTCCGGATAACGGAGTGAGAACAACATATATGACAAGTAACAAGAAGTTTTAAATAGCTAATCACAAATTTGCAGGGAGGCGAATATTATGCGTATTGATGCTTATAACCAGATTTCACAGATTTACCAGACGAATAACAAGTATAAGACACAGAAGACAACATCAGTATCAGCAAGAGATAAAGTAGAGATTTCCTCAATGGGCAAGGCTTATCAGGCTGCTAAAAGTGCAGTAAATGAAGCTGCTGATGTAAGAGAAGATAAGATTGCTGACATTAAGTCAAGAATTGACAATGGAACATATAATGTAAGTGCAGAAAGCTTTGCAGACAAATTATTAGAAAAATATCAGGCATTATAAATTATAAAAGATAGATGCCTTTAGATAAAGGAGAGATTCGGTGGCTAGTTTAATAGAAGAATTAATAGATACATTAGATTTAGAAAATAATGAATATATGGAGTTACTTGAACTCTCTAAGCGAAAGACACCTATTATAATTAATGGCGAAATTGAGACCTTAAATAATATAACTGCGAAAGAGCAGGAGCATACAGATAAGCTCGCAGCTCTTGAAAATAAAAGAACACAGGTAGTAGAAGATATAGCCACTGTATTGAACATGGACGTTAAGACAATTACAGTGAAGAAGATTATAGATTTGTTAAATGGACAGGAGAAAGAACAGAATGCATTAGCAGAGGTTCATGACAAATTAAAGATGACATTGAATGACATGGCGGTCATAAATGACATGAATAAGCAGTTGATTCAGGAGTCGCTTGAGCTAGTTGATTTTGATATTAATTTTATTAATAGTCTTAACCAGTATCCAGAGACAGCGAATTACAATAGGAATGCTTATAATGCATCAACTTATGCAAATTCTACATTTGATGCGAAGAACTAACATATTAATATAATAATCTGCTTAGAAATCTTATTAACAGTATTTTAATATTCTAAGCGTAGATTGACAGCAAATATTGATAACAAATGGAGGAAGCCATGGCAGGAATGACAAGTATCTATGTCGGGGTGTCAGGATTGCAGTCAGCACAGACAGCATTAAATACTACGACACATAACCTGGCTAATGTATATACAAAAGGATATACAAGACAGTTATCCTTTACAAGTGACAGAACATATAATAATATCGGAAAAAGTGCAACAAGCAGTATGCAGGTTGGTTTAGGTGTTGCAACATCAGTTACCAGCAGAGTAAGAGACATACTTCTTGATGCTAAATATAGAAAAGAAACCGGACGACAGGGTTTCTATGATGCCAGATATGAGGCAGTATCTGAAATTGAGACAATAATAGGAGAGACAGAGGGGGTAAGATTTCAGAATACACTAGAGGACTTATGGTCATCGATAAGTGAGATGGCAAAGACACCTGACAGCATAGTGTCAAGGTCAGAATTAGTAATGAATGCGGAGACATTTTTAAACAGGGCGAAAGGTATCTATGACGGACTCGTAGATTACCAGAAGAATTTAGACAGTAAAGTTCAGACAACAGTAGATAGAATTAATGAATTAGGAGATAAGATTAACGCACTTAATTTAAAGATTTCAGGAATTGAGGCAGGAATTGAGAATGCGAACGATTTGAGGGATACAAGAGATTTATATTTAGATGAGTTATCTAAATATGTAAATATTTCATATGTGGAAGATGAGAGTCATTATGTATCTGTTAAAGTTGAAGGAGTTCCATTTGTTACAGAGGGTGGAGTATTCCATATGGATACAATGGAATTAGACAGTGATAAAGGTTCTACATATTTATCATGCGTATGGCCATACCTTGATAATCAGGAAGTATTTAACTTAGAAGTAAAGATTTCTACATCAGAGAAGAATGACATAGGAAGTCTTAAAGGTTATCTGCTTGCAAGAGGAGATTTCGCAGCAAAATATACAGATATTCCGGAAGTAGCAGATTATGACGTATCTACACCAGACGGACTTAAGGATTATTTAGCAGCAGTAGATAAATATAATGCAACAGTTGATTGTTGTGATGTGACTAAAGCACAGGCGTTATTTGATAAATTGATAAACGGAATTGTAACAGCTATAAATGATGTGCTTAGCCCTACTACAGATGAAGTACCTGACGGAGTTACAGAATATACAGATGCAAATGGTAATACTTATGATGCTACCAAGGTTAAAATCTTAGATATGACAACTTCTACAGGCGATGACGGAAAGATGCCGCCTGAGGAGTTATTTTCAAGGGATTACACAGACAGATTCATAGAAGTAACAGGTAATGACGGTAATACATATTATGTCTACAATGAGCGTAATACATTTGGTTCGGAATCATTGTATACAATCTCTAATATAAATATGAACCAGACTATAATAGAGGATTATTCGAAACTACCATTTAAGACCTTAGAAGGCGATAATGACCTTGATAAAGGTAAGAAATTAGCCGAGACATGGGATAATAATAAGATGTGTCTTGACCCAAGCAATATGGCTAAACTTGATTTTAAAGGTTTCTATAAACAGTTCGTATATTCGATAGGTAACAAAGGTGATTTATATAATTCGATGGCATCTAACCAACTTACGACTACAAATGAGGTGGATAGCAAGAGGTCAGAGATTACCGGAGTTTCTTCAGAGGATGAATTAGCCAATATGATTAAATTCCAGAGTGCATATAATGCATCATCAAGATACGTTTCGACAATTGCAGATATGTTAGAGTACATTATCGAGAAATTAGGATAGGAGGCAGAACAATGGCATCAACATTTTTTGGATTAAATATTGCGACATCAGGAATAAGTGCTGCACAGGCAGGATTATCCACAACCATGCACAATGTTGCAAATGAGAATACAAAAGGATATTCAAGACAACAGGTTTCGCAGTCGGCAGCTAATGCCATAAGATTTTATACCTCTTATGGAATGCTCGGTGCAGGTGTAGAAGTATCAAAGATATCACAGGTAAGAGATTCTTATTATGATGATAAATACAGATATAATCAGGCTAAAGTAGGTGAATATACATCGAAAGATACATATGCATTACAGATAGAAGATTATTTTAATGAATTTGAAACTGATGGCTTTATTGTAGAATATGAAAATCTTTTTGATACATTGAAGTCTATGCAGGGTAATCCATCAGAACTAACATACAGAAATGAATTCTTAAGCAGTTGTCAGACAATAGCAGAATATTTCAATGACATACAGACTAAACTTACTAATCTTCAGCAGGAAGCTAATACAGAGGTCAGCAACTTAGTAGACAGAATTAATACTATTTCTTCACAGGTTGCATCACTTACGAAACAGATTAATACAGTAGAACTTACAGGTGCAATTGCAAATGATTTGAGAGATAAACGTGAATTGCTACTTGATGAATTATCAGAGATAATACCGATTGAAGTAACTGAAAATATTGGTAAGAACGGTAATTCAGAATTCAATGTTAAGGTTCAGGGTGTGACACTTGTTGATACATACGACAGTATGCAGTTATATACAGTTGAAAGGGAAAATCCTAAGAATTCAATGGATTCACCTGGACTTTACGACATATATTTCCAGGGTACAAAATTAGATGTACAGGCAATGGGACTTTCAGGTTCGCTTAGAGCAGCACTTGATGTACGTGATGGTAATAACGGAACAATTGAGGAGGGCAATCCTGATTGTGAAGCTATTAAATATAAAGGAATACCACATTATGTAAACAAGATTCAGGTATTTAAAAAGACAATAACTAATCTATTTAATGATATACATCAGAATAATACCAGAAAAGATGAAAATGGTAATGATGTACCTGCTAATTATAACCTATATGGTGATACTACAGAAGATTTACCGATATTCATATTGTCAGACAATGGCGTGCTTACTGTTAATCAGGACTTAATAGATGATCCGTCATTACTTGCAGCTTCAGAATATCCTATTAACGATGGTAAAGAAGATGCAGGACTTATAGATAAGTTTATAGCACTTAAAGATAAACAGGCATTTAGTAATTATACAGCAAGTGATTTCTTACAGAGTATAGTATCAGAAATCGCTGTTGACGTTAAGAAAGCACAGACATTTGAAAAGAACCATGCAAATATCCAGAAGAGCATAGAGAATCAGAAAATGTCAGTGTCAGGTGTCGATGGAGATGAGGAAAGTATGAACCTTGTCAAATATCAGGAGGCGTTCGAACTTTCATCAAAAATGATATCAGTTATGCAGGAAATCTATAATAAACTTATAAATGAAATGGGGGTTTAGTGTGAAAGAATTGCGCTGATACGCCAATTCTTTTGAATAGCTAATTGTATCGCGGGCGCTACAATTAGTGTATATCGCAGAGCTGAATTTAAGATTCAGCTCGCGATTCCTCCGGCATATGTGCCTGCGGAATGGAGTAAGGTATGAGAATTACAAATGGAATTTTAATAAATAATTCGTTGAATAACATTAATAACAATAAAACTAATATGGATACTCTTAATACACAGCTTGAATCTGAGAAGAAGATTCAGAGACCATCTGATGATCCTATAATTGCAATCAGAGCATTAAGATTTCGTTCTACTTTATCAGAGATAGACCAGTATCTATCAAAGAATATACCTGATGCAGAATCGTGGATGACTGAGACTGAAAGAGTGCTTGAGAATACTGTAAAAGTATTAAGTGATATAACAGAATATTGTAACCAGGCTGTCAACGGATATTATGATACAACTAATAAGAATACTATAGTAAGCCAGTTAAAGGCATACAGAGACCAGATATATAGTGATGCTAATGCTGATTGTGCCGGAAGAACAATATTTACCGGATATAAAACTGATGGAACTCTTACATTTACAAGTGATAATGATAAAAAGTATGAGATTACACAGAAATTTAGCGGCAATGCAATTGGTACTGTGAATAAAGTATCCAACGGATTAGACATTTCGGGAATAAACGATTCTACAATAGCGGGAACAGATATTTCAGCAATTAAGTTACCTACCCAGGTAACGTCTTACAGAATAAGACTTGGCTATGATAAGTTAGAGGCTGGTTCTGGTGCGACTATAAATCTTATAGAGACAGGCGAGAGCATTACTACTGTTACTAAGACTTCTACAGACATCGGAGCATATGAACCTGGAGCAGGCGAGGCGTATTATCTTGCAGATACAGGTGAATTAATTCTCGGTAAAGACGTATATAAGAAGTTATCAGAGGCAAATGTGGATTCAGAGGGTAACAGCTTTAAGATAACCTATACTAAAAAAGGTTTTAATAAAGGTGAACTTGATCCGATTCAGTATTTTGACTGTGTGGACAAGACAGATGATAATCCTGACAACTGGGTAACATATACAAGCAGAAAACAGGATATCAAATATGAGATTAATTTCAATCAGGATATAAAGATTAATACTCAGGGTAAAGAAGTATTTAATCAGGATATGACAAGAGACTTAGATGATATCATTGAAAGTGTTAATTATGCGATGAATGTCGAGGATAAGAAGTCAAGAATAGAGAAAATGTATAATTCAGCTAAAGAAGGTAGTACAGAGCAGAAGAAATACAAAGAATTACTTGATTTATGCGACAGAGAATTAGATTTCGCAAAGAAGAATATGGAGACAGCATTTACATATGGATTAAGCGTGTTTAATAAACACCAGGATTCAGTCAGCTTAGCAGAAGCTGATGTAGGTGCTAAGCTTAAACGATTAGAACTTAATGAAAGCAGACTTTCGGACCAGCAGACAACAGTTAAGAAACTTATGAGTACCAATGAAGAGGTAAACGTTTCTAATATAGCAATTAAGATTAAAGAAGCAAGAAGTATCTATGATGCATCACTTGCGGCAGCATCAATGGTAGTGCAGAAGAAGTTATTAGATTTCTTATAAAATGTAATGGAGGCGTGACTATATATGAAAATTGAAACAAGATTATTCGGTAATATTGAAATAGATGTTAACAAAGTTATTAATTTCAGCGATGGAATCATAGGATTTGAAGAACTAAAACAGTTTATGATAATACATGATGCGGAATCAGAGAAATCTAAGATATTATGGCTTCAGTCATTAGATGATGGAAATATTGCATTGCCTGTGATTGATCCACTTATGATTAAGGCAGATTACAATCCTGTTGTTGAAGATGAGTTATTTAAAAATATTGGTGAATTAGTGGATGGAGAAATATTTGTACTTACTACACTTACAGTGCCGGCAGATATAACTAAGATAACCACTAATCTAAAAGCACCTATTGTAATTAATCCGGTCACTTTAAAGGGTTGCCAGATAATAGTGGATAATGATGATTATGTCGTTAGATACCCTATATATGATATATTAAAGTCATCAAAGGTGGCAGATAAGGAGGGTGAATAGATGCTTGCATTATCAAGGAAAAAAGACGAGGCAATTGTAATTAATAATAATATAGAGATAACTGTATTAGAAGTGAAAGGCGACCATGTGAAACTTGGTATATCTGCACCCAAATCAGTGCCAATATATAGGAAAGAAGTATATTTGCAGATACAGGAATCTAACAGGGAAGCAGCTGATGTATCAGCAGTTGAAGGATTAAAGAAATTATTTGAATAACTGTTAAATATTTATATAAAAATGTCGATAGATAATGTAGTAAAGATTGAATTTCACATGGAGGTGAATTGTTATGGCAATTGAAGGCGTAACAGGTGCAGCGGCAACATATCAGGCAGCACCACAGATAACAAAGGTAGAGAAGCCGGAAGCGGCTCGTACGGTTAGTGGTTTTTCAGGTGCCGAGGGATCTGTCAGTGAGATTAGCAAAGATACAAGGATAGTAGAGAATGCTAATAACTCATCGTTAGATAGTAATACTGATGGTAAAGGCAGACAGATGTCAGAAGAGACTATGAAACAGACACTTAGTGACATTAATAAGAAGCTAAGTAATACGGAATGTGTATTCGGAGTGCATGAAGCAACTAATCGTGTAACTATACAGATAGTTGATAAAAGCACTAAAGAAGTTATTAAAGAGATACCGCCTGAGAAGACTTTGGATATGATTGCTAAAGTATGGGAATTAGCAGGTATCTTAGTAGATGAAAAGTTATAAACTACATTATTAACTATTAGTAGTAGAAAAGAGGTAGAATATGGGCAGTAATGTATCTATATCAGGACTTGTTTCTAATCTTGACACCGATTCAATTGTTAGTGCGTTAGTATCAGCCTATTCCACAAAGAAAGATAAATATGTAAAGGCACAGACTAAACTTGAATGGAAGCAGGACGCGTGGAAAGAATTAAATACAAAGATATATAGTTTCTATAGTGGTACATTGTCATCACTTAGATTTTCTAATGCATTTTCTAAGAAAGCATCATCTGTAGACAGTGCAAAGGCTACAGTTAAGGCAAGTAGTGATGCTGTATCAGGTACACAGAAGCTTAAGATTAAACAGCTTGCTAAATCAGGCTATCTGACAGGTGCAGTTGTTAAATCAAGTGACGGAAGTAACACAAAACTTACAGGTTCATCTAAATTATCAGAACTTGGAATAGAGGACGGAAGCCGTATATCTGTTAAGGTTGGAAATGAAGAGAAGACAATTACACTTAATGGAAGTGACAGCGTTAATACAGCAGTAGCAAGATTAAAAGAGGCAGGACTTAATGCAAATTTTGACGAGACTAATCAGAGATTTTTCGTAAGTTCCAAGGCAAGTGGCTCTGAGGGTGAATTCTCAATTATAGGTGCTAATTCATCAGGTTTAAAAGCACTTAGTGGTATGGGACTTAATTCAGTCACATCTGCAGACGTTGAATCATACAGATATTGGGCAACACTTACAGATGATGATATAAGTAACTTCGTAGACACAGATTATACTAAGCAGAAGACTGCGTTGTATGACCTTGCAGATGAAGATTCTATGAATAAACTCAAAGATGCATTAAAATCTACACTTGAGAAGGCTAATGAGAGCAATGAGACTTTAGGCAAGGCTAATAAGTTAATCGATTATAAATTAGATGCAATAAATGAAGTATCTGGCTTGTCATTAGAAGATAGAAGTGCACTTATCAGTAAAGCAGCTGAGAGAATGACAGAGATTTCATCAAAGAAAGAACTTACCGATGAAGACAAGGCTGAATTAGAAGAACTTCAGGCAAAACATGAGATATATGTTGCTTCTGCAAATGCTACATTTAATGTAGAAGCGGAGAAAAAGAAATATGAAGATGAGAAAACAGAGAATCAGAAGGTAATTGATGCAAATGCCGAGACTATAGATACAGCTAATAAGGCACTTGCTGATGATGACGGCTTTACATCATATGTAAATGGTCTCAATGATGACATAACTAAGAAAAATGCAGAGTTAAAAGAGACAATATTAGATAATTACAATACTAAGAGAAGTAATGCTAAAGAATTTGTTAAGGCATATGACATTGTAAATGATGCAAATGCTGATAAGACAAGCGATGAATATAAGAATGCATTACAACTTATAGGTGATAATTCAGGCTCAGGGACAGGTGCAGTCCGTATTCAGGGACAGGATGCTATTGTAGAATTAAATGGTGCTACATTTACATCTGCATCTAATAACTTCCAGATCAATGGATTGACTATTACAGCTAATCAGTTAACAGGTGCTGATGAAGAAATATCTATCACAACAGATACAGATACACAAGGTATCTATGATATGATTAAAGGATTCTTCACAGAATATAATACACTTATCAAGGAAATGGATTCTTTATATAATGCTGATTCAGCTAAGGGTTATGAACCGCTTACCGATGATGAAAAAGAAGCTATGACTGATAAAGAGATAGAGAAATGGGAAGAAAAGATTAAGAAAGCGTTATTAAGACGTGATGATACATTACAGTCGGTATCAGATTCTATTAAGAATGCATTCCAAAAGAGCTATGAGATTAATGGAAAGAGTTATTCTTTATCTTCGTTCGGTATAAAGACCGGAGGATATTTCACATCAGGCGATAACGAGAAATCAATATTCCATATTGATGGTGATTCTAAAGATTCAACATCATCAGGTAATGCAGACAAATTAATGGCAGCAATTGCTTCAGATCCTGATACAGTATGCGAGTTCTTCAATAAGCTTGCAGATGGTGTATATACCGAATTAAGTAACAAGATGAAAGGTACTACACTTAGCAGTGCATATACAGTATATAATGACAAATCAATGAAGAACGAGTATAATGAATATACTAAGACTATAAAGAGCTGGGAAGAAAAGATAGAGTCATATGAAGAAAAATACAGAAAACAGTTTACAGCAATGGAAAAGGCATTAGCAACGCTTAATTCTAACAGTTCTTCATTAACAGGTCTATTAGGTTCCTGATAGTTAATAATTTAGAGAAGGTTGAAAAGGAGAAGACAAGATGTCATTTGGCAATCCATATGCTAATTATGCAAATACGAAGATACAGACAGCAACTCCTGCTCAGTTGACATTAATGCTTTATGACGGAGCTATTAAATTCTGTAATCTGGCTATAAATGCAGTTGAAGAAGGACAGATAGAAATGGCTAATACTAATATTAAAAAAGTTGAGGCTATAATTGCAGAGTTTAGAGCGACACTTAATTTTAAATATCCTGTAGCAAAGGATTTCGATAACGTATACGAATACCTCGGAAGAAGACTTTTAGAAGCAAATTTGCACAAGGATAAGGAAATATTAGAAGAAGTGTTATCTCATCTGCGTGTTATGAGAGAAACATGGACAGAAGTTATGAAACAGAGCAAATAGCAAAGAGAAGCGGGGTGATTAAACTTAATGGAGAATGGTAGAGAATATTTATCTATTTTAACAGAGAGTTTAAAAAAGAAGATTACTATATTGGATGAAATATTACTTCTTAATCAGAAACAGTTAGAATCTGTATCAGGTAATGAAATAGATGATGATTTATTCAATGAAATAATAGATAAGAAAGATATATATATTAAGGAAATCAATAATCTTGATAAAGGTTTCGAACAGGTATATGAAAGAATTAAGAGTGAGATAACTGGCAATAAGGATAAGTATAGCGGCGAAATAGCTACGTTGAAGCAGCTTATCTCACAGATTACCGAGAAGTCGATGGAAGTCCAGCTTAGCGAGAAGAGAAATAAACAGGCAGTTCTAAAGAAGATGAATGAAGAGAAGACAAAGATTCATCAGACCAGGAATGCTAATAAAGTGGCATCTAACTATTATAATAATATGAATAAGGTCAATTATGTAGAACCACAGTTTATGGACAAGAAAAAATAATTAAAAAAATATACAAAAAAATTAATTTAGGTATAAAGTATTCGGTACATATGCCGATATAATATACAAGTAAAACAAATAAGTAATTTACTTATGTGACAGGAACGACGGAGCGTACGGCCGGAGGGAAAGTTACACAACAAAAAATTAAGTAATCAGTAGCATGGAAGCTACTGCATATTCAAGGAGGAATTATTATGGTAATACAGCACAATCTTACAGCAATGAACACTAACAGACAGTTAGGTATCACAACAGGTAATCAGGCAAAATCAACAGAGAAATTATCTTCAGGTTACAGAATCAACCGTGCAGGTGATGATGCAGCAGGTTTAACAATTTCAGAGAAGATGAGAAGCCAGATCAGAGGTCTTAACAAAGCTTCTTCTAACGCAGAAGATGGTGTATCTTTAATTCAGACAGCTGAAGGTGCTTTAAATGAAGCACATTCAATTCTTCAGAGAATGAATGAATTATCTACACAGGCAGCTAATGATACTAATACAACATCTGATAGAACAGCTATCCAGAAAGAAATTGATGCTCTTACATCAGAACTTTCAAGAATTGCTTCTACAACACAGTTCAACACAATGAACTTACTTAGTGGATCATTCAAGAATAAGAATCTTCAGGTTGGTGCACTTGAAGGCCAGAAGATTAGTATCACAATTGGCACAATGAATGCTGTAGCACTTAGCGTTAATGCATTATGTGTTTCTACTTTTGCTAAAGCTGGTTCAGCTATGACTTTAGTTCAGCATGCTATCAGTAAAGTATCTACACAGCGTTCAGCACTTGGTGCTTTACAGAACAGATTAGAGCATACAATTGCTAACCTTGATACAACATCTGAGAATACAAGTGCAGCTGAATCTCGTATACGTGACGTTGATATGGCTGAAGAAATGGTTGAATACAGCAAGAATAACATTCTTGCACAGGCAGGTCAGTCGATGCTTGCACAGGCTAACCAGTCAACACAGGGTGTTCTCTCATTATTAGGCTAATTAAGAGTACTATCATAAAGAAAAGGACTATACATCATTTGGTGTATAGCCCTTTTCTTTATGTAAAAACTACAACTATATAGATATATGACAAAACGTGTTGATTAATAGTCCCGGACATCAGCACGTTTTGCCATATATCTCTAGAAATGCATTGATAAATAACATATAGCAAGGTGTTATTATAATAATGAATTATGCCGATATTTATATTAGTATGACGGATTGGAGACAGTAATGGAAAATACAATATATAAAAAGAATTTAGAAGCATTTAAAGATAAATATAGTAGTATATATGAGTATCTTACAGATGAAGTAAATTCTGATAATGCAGATGATGTTATGTGGGATGTATCTCTCTCGGAAGAAGATATTATGGCTATAAACAGAAATGGAAGATTATATTATCTGAACAGTAGATATTCGGATGAAGAATTTACTAAGAACTGGGTTAATCAGTTTGAAAAAGATAATTATAAAACAGTATATATAATTTTTGGATTATCAAATTTCAAATGTGTAAAAGAATTGATAAAAAATGTAGGTAAAGAAAATGTAATATTATTATATGAACCTGATAAGAATATTTTTATAAAGTCAATTGAGAAGACAGATATAATAGATGTTATAAATTGTGATAATGCAGTGTTATGTATAAATGGAATAAATGATGAATTGTTTGGAAGTTTTGTAGCTATGGTGTTAGCAGATTATGGGCTAATGAGACTTACAAAATATTGCTGTATGCCTAACTATGATGAATTATATCCTGAAATATGGAGAGATGTAATTCGGAATATAAAAGAAAAATATGAAAGCGTAATATTAAGTAGAAATACAGAAATTTTAATGGCGACAGAGTTTGTAAAAAATAAGGTCAATAATTGCAAGGATATTGTTCGACAATATACGATTTTAGAATTAAAAAGTAAGTTTGAGTTAATTGAAAATATTAAAGATATACCAGCAATTTTGGTAGCAGCAGGACCTTCTTTAGATAAAAATATTAATGAAATAAAGAAAGCAAAAGGGAAAGCGTTCATAGTAGCTGTAGATACTGCACTAAAATCGCTTTTAAATAATGATATTATTCCAGATGTATTAATTACTGTTGATCCACATAAACCACCAATACTTTTTATGCATACTAAATTTAAAGATATTCCAATGGTTGTATGTGATTGCTCAAATTATGAATTAAATTTGTTACATAATGAAAAAAGATTTTATTTCGCTGATGTAAACTCGTATATGTCATATATATACAGAGAGGGAACCGGAAATAAGCTACACTCCACAGAATCAGGGGGTTCTGTAGCTAATAATGCATTTTCGCTTATTAATATTTTAGGATTTAAAAAGATAATATTAGTAGGACAAGATTTGGCATATACGGATAAGAAGATGCATACCACAGATGCGTATGGTGATAGTGATTCCAATTTATTGAAAGATAATAAGAAATATTTTGAGGTTGAGGATATAAATGGTGATATGGTATATACAGAATATAATATGAATTTATATCGTAAATGGTTTGAATCGCAAATTGTTAGATATACAGATTTGTTGGTAATAGATGCTACAGAGGGTGGAGCTAAGATAGAGGGTAGCGAGATAATGACTCTTAAAGATGCAATTAAAAGAGAGTGTAAAACAGATATAGATTTTAAAAAAATAATTAATGAAATATCCCGACCAATTACTGATGAAAAGGCTGATGAAATATTACAAGAGATTCACAATATGCCTGATGATCTGTTAGTTGAAAAGGATAAACTAAAGAAGTATAAACGTAAATATGAAAAGTTAGAGGAGTTATCACGTAAGGGCAAAGTCGCAAGCAAAGAGTTTAACAAACTTGTAGAGGAAATTAATGAAATTACTGAATATATAGATAATAAAGAATTGTTAAAATTAGCAAATGTCTATGAAAAGAATACAGAATTTGAAGTATTAGGAAATGTATACCACACTAAGGATTCAGTTAAGGATGAAATAAGAGATATATCTAATAATGGAATAAAACTAATGGATTCATACATAGAGGGAATTGATTGTCTGGTAAAAGATTTAAAAGAATGGAAGAGCAATTTAGGAGTAGAAACAGAAAAAAGTCTTATAGAATCATTATCAACAATAGAAAATATTAATAATGCTGCCAAGGATGATGATATTAAAATAGTTAATGATAATATGAAAATCTTTTATAAAGAAATCGTTCATTGTATAAATTATATGAAAGAAAGTAACATAGATGAATGGAAGAATATAAAGGATATTCTGGATGAGATTGTTGAGAAAGACAGTCAGGCTAAGATATATGAGATGAATGATATATTACAGAATAGGCTATGCGGGCTGATAAAGAGTATGCTTGATAGAAAAGTATATTTAACGGAGGAATAGAAATATGAGTGAAAAGGTTAGATATATAGAAGAAATACTAAATAAAATAGATGATATATATATATTATTGTGCCAGGGTGATAAGAAAGATGGCTTTGAAAAACTCAATGGTATGATGAATGAACTCACAAATATACTTGAAGAGATACTTGATGGTAAAGAAATCTTTAGCAAGCTTGAGGTGGAATTCCCAGAAGAAGTCGTCATCCAGCAGATAAATAATCTGGCTGATGCAATTGAGAATAAAGATATAATACTTCTTACAGATACGCTTAATTATGAGATAAAGAATACATTATTATTCTATATTGATGTTATTAATGAATTGGAAAAAAACAATATTATGGTATAATAATATTAATGCGATAATATACGAGATATTTTAGAAAAACTATGAAATGAGGTACAGAATATGCTTAATGGCAAGTCTATATTAATTACAGGTGGAACAGGTTCGTTTGGAAATGAATTTACAACATATGTGTTAGAACATTATAATCCAGAGAAGATAGTAATATATTCAAGAGATGAATTTAAACAGTTCCTTATGGCGGAGAAGTTTAAGAAATATGCTGATAAATTAAGATTTTTTATCGGTGATGTCAGAGATGAGAATAGATTAGAAAGAGCATTAAATGGAATTGATTATGTAGTTCATGCGGCAGCGATGAAACAGGTGCCTGCCTGTGAATATAATCCATTAGAGGCAATTAAGACTAATATTGATGGTGCAACAAATGTAATCAATGCATCACTTAATATGGGTGTGAAAAGAGTAGTTGCACTATCTACCGATAAAGCAGTTAATCCAGTTAATCTATATGGTGGAACAAAACTAGTGTCAGATAAGTTATTTATTTCAGCTAATGCATATGCAGGTAAACAGGATATTAATTTCTCACTTGTAAGGTATGGTAATGTTGCAGGAAGTCGTGGTTCAGTAATTCCGTTCTTTGATGAATTGATTAAGAATGGTGCAAAAGAACTTCCGATAACAGATTTCAGAATGACAAGATTCTGGATTAGCCTAGAAGAGGGTGTAAAACTTGTTATTAAAGCATTATCAGAAGCAAGAGGTGGAGAAACATTTATTTCTAAGATTCCATCATTCAAGATAACAGATTTAGCTAAGGCAATGTTACCTGACTGTGAACTTAAAGAGGTCGGAATAAGACCAGGTGAGAAATTACATGAGATAATGGTCACAAGAGAGGATTCATTACATACATATGAATATGATAAACATTTCATAGTATATCCTCAGGTTAACTGGTGGAATGAGAGCAAAGTAATACCTGGCGGTAAGAAACTTGAATATGGTTTTGCTTACAGTTCAGATAATAATACTGAATGGTATTCTGTTGAAGATTTAAAGAAATTAGTAGAAGAACAGTATTATAATAAGAAACATTAATAGATAACTAGAAGAATAGATGGAGGCTGATGCAAAATGGAAAGTGCTATGCATTATATACCATATGGTCGTCAAAGTATAAATGAAGATGACATAAAAGCTGTTGAAGAAGTGTTGAAATCAGATTTTCTTACGACAGGTCCAAAGATTGCTGAATTTGAACGAAAATTTGCTGATTATGTAGGTGCAAAATATGCAGTTGCAGTATCAAATGGTACAGCAGCACTTCATATTGCGTGTATGGCAGCAGGAATAGGTAAGGGTGACGAGGTTATTACGACACCTATAACTTTTGCAGCATCAGCAAACTGTGCATTATATTGTGGCGCTACACCTGTATTTGCAGATATTGACCCTGTTACATATAACATTTCACCGGAGTCAGTGGAAAGCCATGTTACAGAGAGGACGAAAGCAATAATACCTGTACACTATACGGGACAGGCTTGCGATATGGATGCAATTCATAAGATTGCAGACAGATATAATCTTATCGTAATTGAAGATGCTGCACATGCTGTAGGTGCTGAATATAAGGGAAAGAAGATAGGTTCGCTTTCTGATATGACAGAGTTTAGTTTTCATCCGGTAAAGCATATAACATGTGGCGAGGGTGGAATAGTTACTACGAATAGAGAAGATTTATATGAGAAATTAAAACTTTTCAGAACACATGGTATAACAAGAGAAGAGAAGTTCTTACATAAAGTTGATGGACCATGGTATTATGAACAAATTGATTTAGGTTATAATTACAGAATAACTGATATACAGGCGGCGCTTGGAATAAGCCAGTTAGGAAGAATAGATAAATTCTTAGAGAAGCGTAAGAAGATAGCTGCAAAGTATGATGAGGCATTCAAAGATTTTGACGGTATAGAGATACCTAAACAGGCTGAATACAGTAACAGTGCATATCATCTGTATGTAATTAAAGTTGATAAATCGATTAGAAAAGCATTATTTGAATATCTAAGAGCTAACAACATTGGCGTAAATGTTCATTATATTCCAGTGTATACATTTCCGTATTATAGAGAACATGGCTATGAGAATGTAAAATGTGAAAATGCTGAAAAACTCTATGAATCAATAATTAGTATTCCGATTTATTATGACCTGAGTGATGAAGAACAGGATTATGTAATAGATAAGATTAAAGAGTTTATGAAATAAACAGTGATTGTGGAATGGAGATTAATATGAACAAAGAAATAAAAATTGGACGTAAAGTAATATCTGAAAATAGTCCTGCTTATATTGTTGCTGAGATGTCAGCAAATCATAATATGGACTTTAATCGTGCAAAGGAAATAATAAAGGCAGCAAAGGAATCTGGTGCAGATGCCGTTAAGATACAGACATACACACCAGATACAATTACAATAGATAGTGATATGCCAGCATTTAGAACGAAAGGAATCTGGGAGGGTAGAACTTTATATGAATTATATGGAAAAGCTTATACTCCATGGGAATGGCAGAATGATTTAAAGAGTTACGCAGATGAATTAGGCATTGATTTATTTTCATCACCATTTGACCCTACAGCAGTAGATTTTTTAGAAAAGATGGATGTTCCGGCATATAAAATAGCTTCATTTGAGATAAATGATATTCCATTAATAAAAAAGATTGCAAAACTTGGTAAACCTATTATTATTTCAACAGGAATAGCTTATTTAGAAGACATTGATCTAGCAATTAGAACATGTATAGAGGCAGGAAATGATAATGTAATTCTTTTAAAATGTATATCATCATATCCTGCTCCTTACGAAGATATGAATCTAAGAGTAATTCCTAATATGAAAGAGACTTTTGATTGTATATGTGGTCTTTCAGATCATACATTGGGAACTGAAATAGCAGTTGCCGCAACTGCATTAGGCTCTAAGATGGTTGAAAAACATTTTACATTAAGACGAAGTGATGGTGGAGAAGATTCACAGTTCTCTATGGAACCGGCAGAATTTGAAAAGATGGTTACAGAGATAAGAAATGTCGAAAAGGCATTAGGAAAAGTGTCATATATGCCAAATGCAGGTCAGATAGAAAGCAGAATTTATTCACGTTCTTTATTTGTTGTTAAGGATATAAAAGCAGGTGAAGTAATTACAGAAGATAATGTACGTTCAATAAGACCTGGAATAGGTATGCATACTAAATATTATGAACAAATTTTAGGTCAGAAAGCAAGATGTGATATAGCTAAAGGGACACCAATGGATTGGAAATATATTGGATAAAAATATATGTGTATAGTACAGTTTATATGAAGTCTATCATCTAAACTAATACTATTTGATTAAAATGTAAGCTAGAAATGGGAGAAAAATTATGGAAAAAATGAAATATGCAGTAATAATTCAGGCAAGAATAGGTTCAACAAGATTACCGGCAAAAGTTTTAAAAGATTTGTGTGGTAAGCCAGTGCTTGAACATGAACTCGAAAGAATTAAGCAGGCAAAAAAGATAGATGGTATTATAGTTGCAACAACTGACAATGAAAATAATCAGCCAATTATTGATATAGCGAACAAACAGAATGTAAATTATTTTAAAGGAAGTGAAAATGATGTTCTGGCACGTTATTATTATGCTGCAAAAGAATATAATGTTGAAAATATTATAAGAATTACTGCAGACTGTCCGTTGATTGATCCACATTTGATAGATGAAATGATAGACGTATATGAAGAAAATGTATGTGATATTATTACGAATGTTCCTGATGATAATAGTCAGATGACATATCCAAGGGGTTTAGATATAGAAATATTTAGAACAACGTTATTAAAAGAAGCATTTGATATGGCAGAAAGCAAATATGATAGAGAACATGTAACACCATATATTTATAAAAATACAGATAAAATATACGTATATAAATATAACAAAGATTATTCAAACTACAGGTGGACTTTAGATACTCCTGAGGATTATGAACTTATTCAGAAAATATACCAGGGCTTATATCATGGTGAACATAATTTTTATTTTAACGATATAATCAGATATATAGAAAATAACAAAGAACTGTTAAGGATTAATGATAATGTAGTTCAGAAAGGTGCACACACATACCATAAGAATCAGAAACGTGTTATGATTCTAGGTGCAAACAATTTTTTACTTCCATTAATTAAATGTGCTAGAAAATTAGATATGTATACAATTGTTGCATCTCCGGATGAAAATGAACCTGGATTTGCTTATGCAGATGAAAGAGTATATGTTGATTTGCGTGATAAGGAAAAGGTATATGAAATTGCAAAGAATCTACATTTAGATGGAATAATAACTGACCAGGCAGAGACACCTGTAAAGACGGTTGCATATGTAGCTGATAAGTTAAATCTTCCGGGAATTGGAAATGATAAGGCAGAATTATTTACAAATAAATTCTTAATGAGGGAAACATGTAGAAAAATTGGTATTGATACAATTAAATATAAATTAGTTGATAATTTAGAAGATGCTGTTTTATTTTTTAAAACATTAGATACGGATGCAATTATGAAGCCGATTGATAGTGCAGGTAGTAGAGGTGTTGTAAGAATAGATAAAGTAGAAACAATCATAGAAAATTTTGAATATACTAAAAATTCATCAAAGACAGGTAATGTTATAATTGAAGAGTATATCGAAGGTAAAGAACTACTTTTAGATGGAGTTGTATTCAATGGTATATACCAGACAATTATATGTGGTGAATATATTAAGTGTGATGTTCCGGGAGTATTTTCTGAATATATGGGTAAGTATCCAGCTGAAATTACACCAGAGCAATATGAGATGGTTAATAAGTTAGTAAAGAAAATAGTAGAAGGTTTTGAATTACCTTGGGGAAGAACACATACAGAAGTTAAGATAAATGACAGAGGAGTGTGGTTGATGGAGACGGCGGCAAGAGGCGGAGGAAGATATATTTCTTCAGGAATAGTTCCTTTAATGACAGATTTTTCGTCAGAGGAATTTTTACTCAAAGCCTGCACAGGTCAATTAACTCAAATGCCTACTATTAACTCAAAGAATGTTTCGGCAGGGTATGTCGCATTTTTCCTACCAAAGGGAGAAGTTATATCCGTTGATGGATTACAGGAAGCAATAGATTTACCATATACAGGAAGCAATAACTTTGAGGATATTAAAGTAGGATTAAAAACATGTGAGTTTAAGGATAAGATAGAAGGTAAATTTATACATCTGGTTGCAAAAGATGACGAAGAATTATATCAGAGAGTAAATGATATCGAAAAAACAATTAAGATTAAAGTGAAAACGGAAGATGGAATAAAAGGTCCTATCTGGAAAGCAGTGTAGATTAATAATATGCTAAACCATATAATTAATTGAATAGGAATAGTTGGTGAAATATGAATAAAGATGTATATATCAGAGCAGATGCAAATGATGTGATTGCGACAGGACATGTTATGAGATGTTTGTCTATAGCGGAACAATTAAGAAAAAACAATGTGAATGTTACTTTTGTAACTGCTGATAATAATGCTTGTGATATAATAAGAGATAGAAAATTTCAAGTGGATATTTTGAATTCAACATGGAATAATCTTGATAAAGAAATAGGTAATATGAAAAAATATCTTATAAAGAATCAGGTGAAGTTATTAGTTGTAGATTCATATTATATCACAGAGAATTACCTGAATGTACTATCTGAATATACAAAGATTATATATATCGACGATTTGAAAAAGTTTGAATATAATGTATCAGCTGTAATTTGCGACAATCCATTTGCCTCTGCAAGTGATTATATTAAAATGTATAAAAATATTAAATGTCCGGAATTATTGATAGGTGGTCGATATGCTCCGTTAAGAGATGAATTTAGTTATCAGCCATATGTAGTCAGAGATGAAGTTGAAAAAATTTTGATTACAACAGGTGGGACAGATGCATTTAATATAACCGGAAAACTAATATTTGAACTGGAAAAAGATAGTAAATACAAAAATACAGAGATACATGCAATAGTTGGAAGATTTAATCAACATAAAAAAGAACTTGTTGAATTACAAGAAAAAAATCCCAATGTTTTTTTACATGAGAATGTGAATAATATTTCATATTGGATGCGTACATGTGACATTGCTGTTTCAGCAGGCGGTACAACTTTATATGAATTATGTTCATGTCGCGCCCCTGTAGAGTTTTTTTAAGCTCCACCCCTGTACAACTTTATATGAATTATGTTCATGTGGGATACCTACAGTTTGCTTATCTATTGCAGATAATCAGGATGAGACTTATATGTGGAAAAAGAAAGACTATATGCTTTATGCAGGAAATGCCTGTGAGAATATAGAAAATTGTATTGAAAATTGTGTTGGCAATATTGAAAAATATTGTATGGATTTTGAATTAAGAAAAAAATTATCAAAGAGAATGCAAAGCTTGATTGATGGATTAGGAGCTGGACGAATAGCTGAATATATTGAACAAATGCACACAGAATAAAAGACTGTTATATTAATATATAATGATACAAAAAAACATATGAGGTCAACATAGATGAATATAAATATAAGTGTTGCAAAGAATAGCGAATTTGATGAATATTATGCAACAGAAACAATTAAGTTAGCTGTTGAAGAGATGCAAAATATATGAAACTAGGAGAATAACAAAATGAAAAAGGATAATTTTACAATTGGAATTTTGGGTGGTATGGGAACATATGCAACGATTAATCTATTTAGACAATATGCTGAAATTTTTGAGGCAAATAAAGAATGGGATCGACCAAGAATTATAATAGATAATCGCTGTACTATGCCTAGTAGAGTTAGAGCTTTCTTGTATAAAGAAAATGTTGATGAATTGATAAAACAAATGTCCGAGTCAATAAGAAATTTAATAAATATGGGAGGAGATAACGTAAAAATTATACTTGCATGTAATACATCACATTTGTTTTTACCACGTATATATGAGTTGGTGCCCGAAGCAAAAAATAAAATTGTTGATTTAATTTCTAATAGTGTTAATCAAATACAACTAGACAATGTAAATAAAATATATATATTAGGTTCAGAGGGCACAATAGAATCAGGTGTATATAATAAAGAATTTGAGAAAAAGGGTATAGAGTGTCAGGTACCGGAACAAAAAGAGTATATAATGTTAAGAGACTGCATAGAAGCTGTCAAACAAAATAAATATTCTGATGATATTGAGAATAAATTTATTGAACTTATGTCAAAGGGAGATACAATTCTTTTAGGCTGTACTGAATTACCTATATTATATCAAATGTATAAAGAGAAGATAAAAAATAAAAAAATATATGACCCGGTATTAATTGTCTTGAAAAAATTGAGAGATGAATATAATAAAAATACATTAGAAATATAGAGGTGAAGATTATGAAAAACAAAATACGATTTTTAGTTTTATGGGTTGGATCAAAATGTACATTAAAATGTAGAGATTGTTGTAATTTAATTCCTTATCTTGAACAGAAAACATATAGTGTTGACAGTATTATTAATAATATTAATTATATAACACAAGATATGGAAATTGAATTACTACAGATTCAAGGTGGAGAGCCTTTTACACATAAGTATATTTCGGAAATTATTGAGAAGTGTGCAATAAACAATCATATACACAAGATTGAAATAGCAAGTAATGGAACTATTTTACCAAATGAAGATACAATTAAAGTAATAAAAAAATATTCAGATAAAATTTCAATAAGATTTTCGGGATATAACTGTACAGAAAATATTCGTAAAAATGTTGAACAGAAGTTAAATATGTTATATGGTATAGATGTTAAAGAATATAAATTTATGTATGATACAGGCGAATGGTTTGAACTTGGAGGGATTAATAGTAAAAAAGATATAGACAATGACGTAATAAATCGTACATATATGAAGTGTCCAAATAAAAGTTGCTGGACATTAGCTGAAAATTATTTTGCGGGTTGCGGTAGAATGATAGCATATTTGCAACTAAAAAAAGAAAATACAAATGGAAATAATATAATCGATTTGGCAAAGATTAAAAATGATGGAAAAAAATTTATTGATGAATTTCAAAAATTTGAAGAATGGTATAACACTAG